>JAHEZA010000478.1 GCA_023251335.1 Chitinophagaceae bacterium
AGGCGTTGATTCAAATAACTGGCAATTGAATAATAAAGGTTGTTCCTTCATTTTCTTTACTCTCTACTTTTACTTCTCCGCCATGCGCTTTCACAATATCATAGCTCAAACTTAGGCCCAGGCCTGTTCCTTGTCCTGTAGGTTTGGTCGTGAAGAATGGCTGGAAGATTTTATCAACGATGCTCCGGGGAATGCCATTTCCGTTATCGCTGACGGTTATGATTACCCCGTTTTTAATTTTTTTTGTTGTTACGGAAACTGTTGGCTCGTAAATAAAACCAGGAAGGTTTTCAAAACCTTCCTGGTGTATAGGCGAAATAGGATTCTTAGTTTTTTGTTCGTTTACTATACTTCTGCTCCGCTCATTACAGGCATAGAAAGCATTATTGAATAAGTTGAGAAGCACTCTTCCGATATCCTGTGGAATAATATTTATTTTCCCAATACTGCTATCAAAATTTGTTTCCAGGGTGGCGTTAAAACTTTTATTTTTTGCACGAAGTCCATGATAGGAAAGGCGTAAATATTCATCACATAAAGCATTGATATTTGTTGGTTCCTTTACGCCCGCGCTTGTACGTGAGTGTTGTAGCATTCCGTTTACAATATCGCCGGCACGTTTGCCATGATGGTTTATTTTTTCGAGGTTTTGAATTAAATCATCTGCAATTTCTTTTGCATTGGCAGTATTGCCATTGTCTAATTCTGTTTTCATTTCATCCAATAACTCTTTGCTTACTTCGCTAAAATTATTTACAAAATTTAATGGATTTTGTATTTCATGCGCGATGCCCGCGGTAAGTTCGCCAAGCGAAGCCATTTTTTCTGACTGGATCAATTGCTTTTGTGTAGCCTGTAGCTCGGTTAGTGCATGTTCTGCCCTTTTCTTTTCTGCCTGAAGTTTTATTAAATCTTCCTTGGCTTGTATGGCAAGCGCTTCTGCAATTTTCAAATCACTGAAGCGGGTAAACGTAAGATTAAACACTGCTGCAAAACGTGTCAACAGCTTTGTTATTTCATCGGGCTGCTCATTCGTTAAAGCAGTGCCAATAAAGCCTTTGGAGAAATAAGCAACCGTTTGTGCCCTATGTTCAGGCAAAAGTTCTTTAATAAATGGAATATTAAGTTTACCATATAAGTATTCCAAATAAAGCAGTAGTTCTTCTCCTTCCATGTGGATAGTGATGGATTCCCGCTGCTGCTGCCACGCATCATATATTTTTTTTATCGAATTATTTTTGGCGGTATCCAGGGTGAATTGATTTGCTATTTTAGTGCCTTCTTCATTGGTGACCCACATTTCTATAAGCCCGCTGTCTTTTTCAATAACACCAATATACAATCGGCTGGGGGCAATGCCTAAATGTATCAGTTGTGTAAAAACAACCATTGCAGTTTCGGCTAATTCATTGCTGCTCTGCATGGCCAGTGTTCTGCTTCTTACTCTTTCCAGGCCGGCTTCAATCTGCGCTTCCCGGGCCTGTGCTTCTGCTTTTTGCAGATCGAGAAAGCGAACATAGGCTTGTTCAAAAACCTTTGCAAAACGTTTTAATATCACAGCTTCTTTTTCTGACAATATTCTTCCCTCAATACTATCAACAAAAACTCCTGAATTGTTTGCAAATGCCCAGGAACATGCATAGCTGTCCTTTGCAAGGATGGACTGCTTCATCTCGTCAGGCAGATATTTATAGTCGGTAATCTCAAAGACTTTTTTCAGATAGTTGTTTTTCTCTTCGAAGGGATACGCCTTGGCAAAATAATCAAGACCGCTTTCTCTCGCATTTTGGAAATCCCACAAAATCGGGTCCTCAAACCAGGGATGGTTAAAACGGGTGGCCTCCGTAAACAAATGAGGTGTAGCTACCCAATGCTCGCGGTCCTTTGATCCTTTCGTAGGGTAAACAGCAATAGAAACCGCCCCGTCCATAATAACATCAAGTCCCTGCAACTTTTCCAACACCAGGGTTACTACTTCCTTCAATTCGCTGCTATGCTGCATGATCAGCGTCCTGCTTCGTACCTTTTCAAGGGCTACGTCAATCTGGGCCTCTTTTGCCTGTTCTTCTGCTTTTTGTAAATCAAGAAAACGATTATAGGCCTGGTTAAAAACTTTGGCGAAACGCTTTAGTAGTTCAACTTCCTGCGATCGGATATTATTATTTGTGAAGGCAACCAGGTATCCATTTGAAAATGGCATTCCGTAGATAACGAATTTTTCGGGCGGTTGTTCCCCCTTCGGATATTGCCATCCATTTGCAAGAATATATGCAATCCAGCTATTTAATTGTTCTCCCTTTAGTTCAATATGAATCATCTTGCGATCCTTCCAGCTTTTTTTCATGTTAATGGCTACCGGATGCCCGTCTGCCGACATGGTCATGAAACGGGTAGTTGATTCTCCTTCCACCGTAGTGTACCATATTTCCCAGTTGGTTTCTGTGCTATCCATAATCCCTACCAGGCTTCTCCTAAGTCCATGGATGCCTAAGTAGAGTAATTGGTGAAATACGGTGACCGCTACATCTGATAATTCAGAACTTTTGTGCATGTCCAGCGTTCTGTTTCTCACTTTTTCCAACGCGTCTTCAATTTTTAGTTCACGTTTAGCTTTTCTCAATTCAGCAACTTTTTCTTTCAATAACTGTTGCAACTCATTGCTGCCTGGCGCTGTAGTTTCTTTTTTCATAAAACTTAATTGAAAGGGATTTGAATGGTATTTGGTAAAATTGGGCTTTAAGATATTTTTCTTAAAAACGTTTTAAATCTACTTCATTTTTAAAAGGTATAATTTCTTTTTTGAAAATTAATTTAGGCCACATCAAATCGTGCCTTTTCGAAATAGGTCATAAATATAGGGCACGGATCAGGAAAATTGATAATTTAAGGACAAATCGGTTTCAGAATTGGAGGAGTGAGAAATTATTTATCAGGCAAAAAGAAAATGGTATGTTTTGGATGCGGTTGCCTCGTATTATAAAATAGAAATTGGCTGTTTTTGTTCGTTTACTGAAGGCTCCGCTTCTCAGTGTTTTTGGTTTTGGTAATCTCC
>JAHEZA010000479.1 GCA_023251335.1 Chitinophagaceae bacterium
CAAAATGATTTTTCATCATCAGAATAATTATCTCTTGACGCTGAAGAGTTTTTTCATTTTTAAAGTTGGTGAAATTTTGGCTTTTATATTTAAAGGCCACATTCTCCAATAATTTTGTCTTAAATAACCTAAATGTATTCCTCGTTTCTACTATCAAAAAAATATTTCAATTACTATCTCAAGGCGCACAACGGCAAAGGACACGGTGTGCATTCGCCATTTGTTTTTGATTTTATCATTCATGTGCTGAATGATAAAAAAAAATATGATTGTTACGACGAAATAGAAATGCTTCGCAAAAAATTGCTGAACAATAATACTGTTATTGAAGTAGAAGATTTTGGCGCCGGTTCGGCAGTAATTCCTTTTAAGAACAGGGTGGTAAAAGACATTGCGGCTTCTTCCTTAAAGAAGAAAAAATATGCGCGTTTGCTTTTCAGGATTGCAAACTATTACGAAGCAAAAACAATTGCTGAATTGGGTACTTCGTTTGGCATCACCACTTGCTACCTGGCTTCTGCGAATGCTGGTTCGAAAGTGATTACTTTAGAAGGCGCCGCAAATATTGCAAAGATCGCTTCGCAAAACTTTAAGGAATTGAAGTTGATGAATATCGAATTGTTAGAAGGCAATTTTGCAAAAACACTTCCGTTATTGAATAGTAAAATTATTGATTTGGTTTTTGTGGACGGCAATCATCGTAAAAATGCGACGTTGGAATATTTCGATTTTTTTCTCAGTAAACGAACAAATAATTCCATTTTTATTTTTGATGATATTCACTGGAGCGTAGAAATGGAGGAAGCCTGGAAGCTAATACAGCAGCACGATTCAGTAACAATGACCATTGATCTATTTTTTATCGGCCTTGTTTTATTTAGAAAAGATTTTAAAGTAAAACAGCATTTTAGCATAAGATTTTAAATTTTCAATATCTTAGGAGGATATTTTCAAACTATGACCATTGGTGTTTTAAAAGAACCATTACCCGAAACAAGGGTTTCATTATTACCGGAACATATACTTATTTTAAAAAAATTAAATGCTGAGGTATTTATTGAAAGCAATGCCGGTGCAAAGGCTTTTGCCTCTGATGAAAAGTATGCCGAAGCTGGCGCCACCGTTCTTTCGGGAGAAGAAGTAATAGCCAAATCAGATATCATTTTGTCCATTCATCTTCCGGCTGAAAAAGAAATTGAGAAGCTACGATCAAAAATAATATTGGGCTTTTACCAGCCATTATATAATCCTGAAGACGTTAAAAAATTAAAAGAAAAAAAAGTTACGGCTTTTAGCATTGATATGCTTCCGCGAACCACGCGTGCGCAAAGTATGGATGTATTAAGCAGCCAGGCGAATATCGCAGGATACAAAGCGGTACTACTGGCGGCGAACTTATTCCCAAGATATCTTCCGATGTTCATGACGGCCGCAGGAAGCATTCCGCCCGCAAAAGTTTTAATATTAGGCGCGGGCGTAGCGGGTTTGCAGGCGATCGCCACCGCAAGGCGATTAGGCGCTGTAGTAGAAGTTTTTGACACGCGACCAGCAGTAAAAGAAGAGGTGATGAGCCTCGGCGCAAAATTTATCGAAGTGGAAGGCGCCGCCGATGCCAGCAAAGCGGGTGGTTACGCGGTGGAACAGTCTGCAGCATTTTTGCAAAAACAAAAAGAAAAAATTGCAATGAGTGTGGCCAAATCGGATATTGTTATTACAACAGCGCAGATATTTGGAAAGAAAGCGCCGCTTTTAATTACGGACGAAATGATCGGTAAAATGAAAAATGGTTCTGTCATTATTGATCTCGCCGCTGCAACAGGTGGAAATACCAGCGTTACAAAAAATGATGAAACGGTAGTTTATAATGGCGTAATGATAATTGGTAATTCTAACTTACCGGCAACGATGCCTTATGACGCGAGCAAGATGTATGGAAAAAATATCTGTAATTTTTTGCAGTTGATAATTGATAAGGAAGGAAAGCTGAATCTGAACATGGAGGATGATTTGGTAAAGGGGACGTTGATTAGCTAATGTGCCAATTAGTAATGTGAAAATGTGCTAATATGCCAATGTATTAATGAGGAAATGGGAAAATGGCTAATTAGCCAATATGATAATGTGCTGATATCACCTGATAGGATCGAAAGGAGAATCGGAAATATTTGTTTGTTTACTATAAAAAAATGAAGTAACGGTCATAAATGAACGCAACATTATTAAAAAAAAGTTGATAATTCAATGGTAACAATAATTAGCTATTAGCCCATTAGCTAATCAACTAATTAAGCAATATGAAAGAAATAAAGGAAATAATAGAATTTTTACAGCAGAATATCCAGATGGTTTACATCGTAATCCTGATGATATTTTTGGGTATCGAAATTATTGGGCGCGTACCAAGTGTGCTGCATACGCCACTTATGAGCGGTGCTAATGCAATACATGGCGTAGTAATCATCGGCGCTATCATCGTGATGGGAAAAGCCGAAAGCGGCAATTATGTTGCATTGGTGCTGGGCTTTCTGGCAGTAGTGTTGGGAACATTAAATGTAGTGGGTGGTTTTGTGGTTACAGATAGAATGTTAGAAATGTTTAAGAAGAAAAAGAAATAAAGTAAAAAGTTATGAGTTACGATTGTAGTTCAATTATCAACCATCAATTTTCAATTGTCAAATAAATAAATGGGCAGCAGTATTTTATCAATTTGTTATCTGATTGCATCAATCACCTATATCATTGGACTAAAAATGTTGTCCAGCCCTTCAACCGCAAGAAGAGGGAATTTAATTGCTGCTGGCGGAATGATTCTCGCTATTGCCGGAACTGTTTTTTTATATAACGTTGATGGTAAAAAATTAGGAAATTATCCTTGGATATTTTCTGCAATCGTTATCGGTTGTATCATCGGATGGCTCATAGCTAAAAAAGTGAAGATGACTGCCATGCCGGAACTGGTGAGCTTTTTCAATGGTATGGGTGGCGCCTGTGCTGCATTAATTTCCATTGTCGAGTTTGATTATTTGTATCGCGATCACCGTTCAATGG
>JAHEZA010000480.1 GCA_023251335.1 Chitinophagaceae bacterium
TCATCCGCATTTTCAAAAGACAAATCTTTCAATACAGACATTTTCCCTTTTTTCAATCCGGCAATTGCTTTTTCGATGATGACCAATAAAGAAGTTTCCGTTTCCAGGCATCCCGTCTTCCCACAACTGCAGATTTTTTGATTGTCTTTGAAAACAGGGATATGGCTAAACTCTCCCGCAAATCCGTTGTGTCCTCTAAATAATTCCCCATCCAGGATCATACCCAGTCCTACTCCCCACCCTATGTTAATTACCATTGCGTTTTTATATCCACGAACGTTTCCCAGGCGCAGTTCAGCAAGTCCGATAAGGCTTGAATCATTATCTATCAGAACAGGTATTTTTATTTCATGTTGGATATAGCTTACAATGCTTTCATTGCCGGCGGGCAAAAACATATAATTTATTCCCTTTTCAACATCTACAAATCCAGGCATGCTAATTCCTACGCCTATAATTTTTTCTTTTTCGAGACCGGAATTATTCAAAAAATCCACAATAGCATTTTTCAGTTGCGCTAACGAATCCGGATTATTTTTTAAAGGAAGCTCAAGTTTTTTAATCGGGGTCACCGGATTGTTATGCATATCAAAGGCTACAATACTCGTAATTAGTTGATCAATCCCAACCGCTATAATATAATTTAGCTCCGGCCTTAAAGAATAAACTAACGGGCGGCGCCCGCCTGTAGAGTCCGCGTAGCCGGTTTCAACAACTTTTTTTTCTTCAATCAGTTCATTTAGGTATTTGGTTGTAAACGGCAGGCTTTTATTTGTTAACGTGCTCAGTTCCGCGCAGGAAAGAGCTCCCGAGAAATACAGGTGCTTTTGAAGTGATCTTTTATAAATATCTGGCTTATCCGACACAGTTAATAATGTTAGTCGATATACTTTATAAATAATTAGACAAAGTTGTTATTCTTTCTAAACAAACCTTTATTTGATTTTACCTATTTCTTATTGTAATTTAACATTTGTTAAAAATAAGAAAAGAAAATTGGTGGGTCCCTTGCGAACAAATTATGGTTTATACAATACAAATTGCCATAATTTGTTCGTTTGCTAGTCGTCTGTTATTGACAAAAAAGTAAATTCCCATTTAACCGGGTTTTGCCAATCCTTTCCTTTGAAAGTACCTACGGGTACTTTTATCAAAACATTATTCCAGCCTTTATATAACGGTATTTTTGTGGGTTCGCGATAAGAATAACCTTCATCGGCAAGTGGAATTTCAGAATTTCCTTTTTGGCCTGCGTGCTCCCAAAGCGGCGGCGCTATTTCAATTCCATTTACCCAAACCTTACCTTGCAGATTATTCCATCTGCCGGAGTCAGGCGAATCTGTAGCGGGCGAACGGGACAGATCATTAAATCCAATCCAGAAATTACCGGTGGTATCTTCATCGCTCCAAATTTTGGTCGTTGCGTACCAGGTTGTATTTTCCTGCGCATTTGGAACAACTCCCTTTATCAATGGATACCACCAATGGCGCAAAACAATGGTACCGCCGGTAGCTTTCAAAGTTGGTGTTCCGTAAAAATTTTTATTCTCAGGTGCAAATGATTTCGACAAATCACCTCCGTTTTGATAAGGCCCAAACAAATCCCAATGCATCATGCCCTGGCGATGATAGGGGAACGGAATGTGTTTAAAATATTCTTCTTTATGATCCAATAGTCTTTGTTCAAATTCATCAAATTCCTTTGCTTGTTTTTCATTTCCTACATTGGCAATCCATCCGCTATCACCACCACCACGCCACGTTCTTTCTGCAAAAGCAATCATTCCCGGGTAAACGGCATTCTCAGTAAAAATTTTGTTTTTATCGGCCACTCTCCTGTCTGGCCAAAGACAAAGTGTAGCTCCTTTGATATTATTATTTTCTTTTTCTACATCTCCAATTTTCCTGAAAAATAGGGTAACCGGTGTTTCCAAAGGATCCATATGATTGAGGTAAAGGTGACGCGAATCAATAAATTTTATATCGGATTGCGAAGTGGTTCTTCCATTGTCATCCATCCACAATTGGCGGATTGTAGAAGGCAAAAAATTGCCGCCGGGTTCCCATCCAATTGTTTTTTTACCAAACCCTTCTAAAAATCTGGTAATATCAGGTACGAAATTTTTATTGGAAAGCTTTACTTCATCAGCGCCAATATGGAAGTATGGAAGATTGTATGTGTTGCAGAATTCTGTAAGAATATTTTTTAAAATGATCATTCCCGAATCGCTTTGCATATCGTGATGCATCGCTCTTGTAAAAGCAGCGCTATGCCCGGGCATATCTATTTCAGGAACCAGTGCGATGTATCGCTGTTTGCAATAGTTAATCAGTTCTTTCATGTCTGCTTCCGTATAATATTGACCTTTATCGCGCAGCATATTTTCCGGCGCAGTAAGCTGGGGATACAAGTTACTTTGCAAACGCCAGGCAATATCTTCGGTAAAATGAAAATGAAAAATATTGAGTTTATAAAAAGCCATCTTATCGATTTCCTGTTTCAACATATCCATTGGTTCATAATTGCGGCCTACATCCACCATGAAGCCGCGCCACGAAAACGCAGGCCAGTCCCTTATTTCGCAATTATTCACTAATTCCCCGTCCCTCATTAATTGCCCGAAAGTTTGTATAGCATAAAAAATTCCCCGGGGTGTATTAGCAGTGAGAGAAACTTTAGTATCCGTAACATTTATTTGGTAAGCTTCTTCGCTTAACTGGGGAGCATCTGTTTTTTCTAAACTCAATTCTATAAAAGGGTTATCATAATTTATCTTGCCTGTGATGTTTACAAGCCATCCTCTTTCGTTAAATTTCTGCCGGAGCAACTCCGCTTCTTTTTGCAAAGTTTTATCTTTTATCAAAATATTTTTACACGCATACAAAGGAAAATTTCCATTTTTCCATTTTAAAGTTTGCGGCAAAGGAACCAGGGATGGTCTTTCATTCAAATCATATACATACGGATAAACCAGGTGTTTCCAAAGTGCATAACCGCTTCCCAACAAATGAAGGCCATCATTGGAATACAAAGTATTCATCTTACCG
>JAHEZA010000481.1 GCA_023251335.1 Chitinophagaceae bacterium
CCGGTAACAGTTTCGATAGTTCCCAAAATACTCTTTCGGGATTGATAGGATCGGCGCTATTCATTGCCCTCGCTTCTATCACCTTCCACCATTCCTGTATATTTTTTTCAATCTCCTCTCGCCAACTTCTATCTTCTTTTCTTTTCAATAGTGGCAATAACGCTTTTAAACTTTCTTTGCTATCGCCTTGCAGATTTAATTCCATTGGGTAGCGCAGCCCCAGCATTTTACCATTAATATCGATTTGTATCCCTCTTGCCTGGCCTTCTTTTGGTAAAAATTCTGAATATGGAAATGAGGAACCTACCATTAATAAAGTATCACAATCCATCATCAAATCCCAACTGGGCTTTGTGCCAAGTAAGCCAATGGCGCCCGTAACATAAGGAAGATCATCAGGCAAAACATCTTTACCGAGCAAGGCTTTTGCAACACCGGCGCCCAAAAGTTCCGCAACCTGCATCACTTCATCTGCTGCATCATAAGCACCTGCCCCAATTAGCATCGCGATTTTTTTTCCTCCATTTAAAATATCGGCGGCCTTTTGAATATCTGATTGAGCAGGTATAATTTGCGGATAGGCGAAATGCAAACTGGTATGAATTGAATTATGCACACGTGCAGGCTCTTCATATTTTTCATCCTGTAAATTGTTAGGAATAATGATACAGGTTACCGTGCGTTCAGTTTTCGCAATCCGGATAGCGCGGTCAACAAGCGTACGTGTTTGCGAAGGATCCATTAACGTATGTACATATTCATGTGCGACGTCTTTATACAACGAATTCAGATCTACTTCCTGCTGAAAGCTGCCACCCATAGCGGTTGTGGCGGATTGACCCACAATAGCTACCACAGGCTGATGGTCTAACTTTGCATCGTATAATCCATTTAATAAATGAATAGCGCCGGGACCTGAAGTGGCCATACATACGCCCACTTCACCGGTAAATTTTGCGTGAGCGCAGGCCATGAAGGCAGCATTTTCTTCATGCCTTACCTGGATGAAATCCATTTTATCTTTAGCCCGGTTTAGCGCACCGAGTATGCCATTGATACCATCACCGGGAAAACCAAAAATGCGCGTTATATTCCATTCTAATAATCTTTCAATTAAGAAATCGCTTACTTGCTTTGCCATAAAATATTTTTAAAAATTGAATAGAAAAATAAAGAATCCGGAAAACGCCAGATTGAACCAAAGAGGATTTGGGGGATTCTTTAACTACAATTGCGCAATCAAAGAGCGTGCCTGTATAGAATAAGATTGAATAAGAAACCAGCGTATATATAGGAGGCTTAAACGGATTCAAAGTGAATCCGGACAGATAAAACAAGGGAAGCTCATTTCACACACACATAAATACATTGGGAAAATTTTTCTTCATTTTTACTTATTAAGATTTTGGGCTGGCAATTTTATAAAAAGGTATGGAAATATCTTTTATTCATTTGTAAATTATTGGCCACGTAATATTAAATAAGCATGTAAGAACAAAAGTCAACCAGTAGTAAACAAAGAAATAATGCCTTTCTATTTTTAAATTTACCGATGGGCATAGTGTTTGATGCCGCATTGTTGCCTTTCAAAAATCAAATGTTTTAAATACAAGCGGAATGTTTTCTATTCGGTTGCCAACCTCATTTATTTCTTGTTAGCGATATCTCCGCCCATAGAATTTCCATCGGATGATTATTTTGAATATTGTTAAAAATAACTGCTGAAAGAAAAATAAAATCTTGTGAATTTGTTTGTTTACTGTTCGTAATGTTTTGATCAAAAATTGATAAATGAAGCTTTCTGTCAATACTGTATTTCTCAATCATTTTTTACTACAGTCTGTCTTGAATCCTGCGTCGCAGCAGGCTGATCGGATAAACCGGTTGTTCAATTATTTCAATATAGCTGCTGCCGCCATGTTGTTGCTGGTGACCTTTCTGGTGATTTATATCTGCATAAAGTTAAGGGGGAAAAAAGATGACACTAACGATCCGTTACAAACATCTGGCAATAAAAAACTTGAAGCAGTGATGATCGGCGGGCCGGCCTTATTGCTTGCATTTTTCTTTTATCAAACAGTTACCACTATGAATGCGGTATCCCTTTCTGTTCCAAAAGACAGGCAACCGGATGTAATTATTACCGGTCATCAATGGTGGTGGGAAGTCGATTATCCTGCAGCACATGTAGTTACCGCCAATGAAGTACACTTGCCCGTGGGAAAACGTTTGTTGATGCAGATGTGCTCGGCAGATGTCATACATGATTGGTGGGTTCCTGAATTAGGAAATAAAATGGATCTCGTTCCTAATCAAAGTAATTATTTATGGCTCAATATTAATAAGCCTGGGATCTATACCGGTGCCTGCAGCGAATTTTGCGGAGCCCAACATGCCTGGATGCGCATTAAGGTAATTGCACAAAATGAAGGAGATTTTAATAAATGGCTGGCTGCAAATACTAAAGAAGCAATAGTACCAACAGATACGCTTGCCTTAAAAGGCGCCGAATTGTTTCAATCAAAAACCTGTGCAAGCTGTCATCACATTCAGGGCACAGAGGCTACTTCTAATATAGGGCCCGATCTCACTCATCTTGCATCAAGAGATGAAATTTTGACCGGGTTGATGAAAAATAATGAAAGCAATTTATTCAAATGGGTCAATAACCCCCAGGAAGTAAAACCGGGTGCTCACATGCCTGATTTTAATTTCAGTAAGGATAGTGTAAATGCGATTGTCCGTTATTTGGAAGAATTGAAATAGGCCACAAATTACACAATCATCACGAACAAGAAATCATTTAAAAAATGTCTTTTAAATGTAAAATGAAAAGAAAAGGAATCAAAGAAAAAAGAATAATGCCAGGGAAATTCAATTCCTGTAATTAGTGGCAAAAAAATCAGTAGCAAAAGAAATGAATGAACCAATCTCCATACCGGAACCATCAAAAGCCTTTCCCAGTATAAGTGTCACTGGCGATCAGGGTTTGTTGCAATGGATATCCACTGTAGATCACAAGATGATTGGCATCATGTATTTATTGT
>JAHEZA010000482.1 GCA_023251335.1 Chitinophagaceae bacterium
GTATCACCTTTGCACCGCTGCAAAATAAAAATTGTAATTATTTGTTCGTTTACTGTAAATAATTGTCGGAATCAGGATTTATGAAATGAAGAAGATGAGCAGGATTAGCGATCCTAAATCCCGGAAAGCCTGATTAAGACAAATAAAAAAGAATCTGTTGGCGACGACGCCAACAGCAGCAGTGCAATAAGACAAAAAAGAAAATAAAAATCCGGGTTATTTATTTGTTTACTGTATTTGATATTCTGCAGTTCTAATTTCTAATTTTTAATTTTTATCGGTCTTTGCTTGTTTTACACCCGTCAGTGATTTTATTAATTGAATCTCTTGTTCACTATATGGCGTTCCATCCGGCCTGAATATATCATGAAACCAAACCTTTGGTTCCGCACCATTTGGCATTGGTGTGTCCCAGGCATACATCGTATTTGTTTTGCCCGCAACCAGTCCCCAATTGATAGCGCCCACATTTTCTTTTTTAAGTAATGGCATAATATTAGAAAACAAACTGCCTCTTGTTCTTGCCATATATTCTGTACATATCAAAGGACGACCATAAGTTTTTAAACTGTCAATCGCTTTGGCATGTTCCGGCTCTTTATCATAATTGTGATAGGTGATTACATCAGAATTTGCCAACTGATAAGTATTCAATTCAGTAAGCTCCTGGTTCCACACGCCGGCAGATAAGGGCTGATCCGGATTTACCTGCCTGGCCCATGAAAACTCTTTTTCTAAAAGTGGTAAACTCTTGTTGCCATTTCCTGAATTGCCTGGTTCGTTATAAAGATCCCAAAGAAGGATTCTTTTGTCGTGTTTAAATGTAGTTAAAATGTCTTTCACATACTTCTCTAATGTATCACCGAGCAAAGGTTCTGTGTGGTACAATGATCCCGGATCCCTTAGCCATCCTGAATTATGAATTCCTGTCTTTGGTGCAGGTTGCTTTCCGGCGTGATAGGTATCGTTCCAGCAATCATCAAAAAAGACGAAGATGGTTCCGATGTGATGTTTATCGGCAATGGAAAGATATTCATTCATCCTGTTCTTAAATCCTTCCCTATCTTCCTGCCAAGCTACGTGATGCAGAAAAACACGCATCGCATTAAAGCCGATGGATTGCGCATAACCGAGTTCACGGTCAATTGTTTTCGGATCAAATGTAGCAGCCTGCCACATTTCCAATTGGTTGATAGCACTACTTGGGATAAAATTGCTTCCCCTGGACCAGCCTTGTTTGGCATACCATGCGTTGGATTTTTCTTTACTCCACACTGCACGTTCTTTCTGCGAATACACATTACCGTTACTTAGCAGTAAAGCAACAAATAATACAAAAAACAATTTTCTCATTATTCGAAAATTTGGGGTTTAAAATTCAATATTCAATTAAGTTTTGTCACTATTCACCACTTGCCCCGCCCATTACCGTTCGGGCAGGCACTCACCACTCATTATTTGACCACAGGAAATGCGGAGATTCTTAATCTTGCTGCTCCCATCGGTATCAGTTCGATATCCTGTTCGCTTGTATGCACATCTACCGGGCTTTGCGGCAACAGGCCACACAAACCGTATTTATCAATTGTCCATTCCGGTATCAATTTCCCTTTTGCTTTTATCATTAACGGCACATCCTTTTGATCAAATGGAAAATTATTTTCGGGCCACGGTTTTTTAATAATTTCAAATTGTTCAGAAAGAGGCTTGTCGTTTAATTGCAAACCATAATTCCACATGCTTGCAGGATAAATATTATAAGCCGGCCATTTACTCTGGTCTGCATCAGCCTGCCATTTTGAATCGCCAATCGCAGATTTTTTGCTGTCAACTTTCTGATAATATTCTTTAATCTTTAAGGAAAAATTCAACGGACCATAATTTACACTTACGCTGTTTTTATTTTCAGTCCATAGCTGCAACGCAAGCTGCATGGGCAATGTAAGCTCAATCACATCACCCTGCTTCCATTTATTTTCTAACCGGATATAAGAGCTTGGTGTTGATTCAACATTTACAGAATTTCCATTTACGGTTACTTTCGCCGCCTTGCACCAACGTGGGATGCGCAGGTACAACGGGAAATTCACCGGTGAAGAAGTGCGTACTTCTATTTTTATATTTTCGTCAAAAGGATAATGAGTAGTTTGTTTCAGTGTAACTGTTTTTCCTTTTTTATCGCCAACCTTCGCCGTTACTTCACTACTATTATACATCATGGCGGCAATTCCATTATCAGGCGTTGCCATCCATAAATGCTCTTCATAATAAGGCCAGCCCTGTGAATGATTGTGCTGGCAACAGCGGCTGCTAAAAGGATTCATCGTTAAAAAAGGACCGGCATTTTCGATTCCGGGCGAATGATTTTTATCATCGCTGATTACCATATTCGGCGCTGTTAAATATCGCAATCCTCTAAAATCCGGCATTACGGCCGCCGGATAGGTATTAAATGCTACATCCTCGCAGTTGTCGGCCCACATCGGATCTCCGGTGATGCCACTTAATATTTCATCGCTCGACATCTGCTCTACCATGCCACAGGTTTCAACCGCCTGTCGCGGATCCGTATATCCTTTTCGGGCATCCTCATCAGCGCCAAACATACCACCGGGAACCTGTCCGTAAATATTTCGCACAAGATGAAAATCATTATAGGTTGCGTTTAGCAAACTGCTATCTTTCGTTTGCATATAATAAGTCGCAGGCTCTCTGAAACTCTGTGCTATATTCACATTATGCCAGTTCGGCAAATTATTTTTTTGATCCCAGTTGGCTGTGTTTCTGAAAATTTTCGTGCCGAGATCAAGGAGTGATTTTTCGCCAGTTTGATTATACAACCAGTAGATACTATAAAGGTTATCACCACCCCTGCTGTTCTCCCAATAAGTTTTTAAAAAAATACTATCCGGCACAGTTGATTCCCAATGAAAATAGTTGGTCATAAAAGGAATGACGCGTTTGTCGTTGCTGTATTCATAATAAGATTGCAGGCACCAGAGCATAATCATATTCGGCCACAGATCGGGAACTTTTACAATTTT
>JAHEZA010000057.1 GCA_023251335.1 Chitinophagaceae bacterium
AACAGTGCTTTGCTAAGCCGTTGCCAGGTTTATATATTAAAATCATTGGACAATGATGGGTTGGTGGAATTGATAAACCATGCCATAAAAGAAGATGTAGTTCTCTCAAAATTAAATATCGAAATAAAAGAAACGGAAGCGTTAATTAATTTGTCAGGTGGCGATGCCAGGCGACTATTGAATCTGCTGGAGCTTACCGTGAATCAGCTTTCCTTAAAAGATAATTCAAAAGAAGAGATTGCCATAACAAACACCGCAGTAATAAACGCGGCGCAACAAAAAGTAGCGCTTTATGATAAAAAAGGCGAGCAGCACTATGATATCATTTCGGCATTTATAAAATCTATTCGGGGCAGCGATCCAAACGCGGCGGTGTATTGGATGGCGCGAATGATAGAAGGTGGAGAAGATGTAAAATTTATTGCGCGGCGAATGGTAATCCTGGCAAGTGAAGATATCGGGAACGCGAATCCTACGGCGCTGGTTTTAGCCACCAATACTTTCCAGGCAGTAAATATGATCGGGTATCCGGAAGCCAATATTATTTTGTCTCAATGCGCCACCTATCTCGCTTCATCGCCAAAAAGTAATGCGGCAGTAGCGGCTATCGGTAAAGCGCAAACGTTGGTAAAAGAATACGGTGATTTACCAGTTCCATTAGCGATCAGAAACGCACCAACTAAATTAATGAAGGATTTGAATTACGGTAAAAATTACAAATACGCTCATAGTTTTGAAAACAATTTTGTTGAGATGGAGTTTCTTCCGGAGAAGATAAAAAATACATTGATTTATGATCCCGGAAAAAATGCGAGAGAGGACGAATTACGCAAATTTTTGAAACTGAGGTGGAAGGATAAATACGGGTATTAAGTAGAGAAGCTTTCGGGCTATGCACTTTAAGAAGCAGTAAACGAACAAATTATTGAGATTCTTATTCGTTGAGCCTCATGTCTTCACCCTTAGTCCTGGGGAAAAGTAAACGAACAAATAAACCAGATTCATAATCACCATTCCCGTTTTCATAAATATGATCTATTGGCAATGCAAATCATTTTCTGAATTGACTGCTGAAGAGATTTATAAAATCCTTCAACTACGCAATGAAATTTTTGTTGTGGAGCAAAATTGTGTTTACCAGGACTGTGATAATAAAGACCAGGAAGCATTTCATCTTATGGCTCGGGAAAACCACAACTTAATTGCCTATTCGCGATTGTTGCGGCCAGGCCTTTCCTATTCTGATGCCGCATCTATCGGCAGGATTTGTGTATCTGCTGCTTCAAGAAGAAAAAATTCAGGAAAATCACTAATGCGAAAATCAATCGAAGAGACGTATCGTTTGTTCGGGAATATCGATATCAAAATTAGTGCGCAGTTATATCTAAAACGATTTTACGAATCGTTTTCTTTTGTGCCACTTGGAGATGTTTATCTTGAAGATGGAATAGAGCACATTCAGATGAGAAAAAAATTCCAGGGAGTTATAAATGCAATATAAGGTTAACGTAAACCGTTAATAGGATATTACCAGAAATAAGAATTTGGTAATACATGAATCCTATTTATCGAAAAAGAAATCAATTTCTAATGAAAACACGTTTACATACCTTATGCGTTACATGTTTCATATTCTTCGTGCTGTGTGTTTCACTTCCTGAAACAAGTTATTCGCAATCTATTATAATAGGTAATGAAAAATCGAGATTTGAAATTGGATTGAATATAGGTCCTTCGTTTTTTCTTGGCGATTTGGGAGGCCACGCAGGGAAAGGGCAGCGATTTGTAAAAGACCTGAATTTGCCGTTAACTAAATTAATGGTTGGTGCTTTTGCCACTTATTATCCTAATGAATGGATGGGTGTAAGACTTGCCGCACAATATGGTAAAATTTCTGCCGAGGATGAAATCATCACTACCAAGGGAGAAGATGAATTATACAGGAAACAACGCAACCTGAACTTCAGGTCGAATATTTTTGAAACCTACCTGGCGGGAGAACTGTATCCTCTAATGTTGCTTCACAAAAACGATGCGGATTATACACCCAGGTTAAGGCCTTATGGCGTTATTGGTGTAGGCTATCTTCACTTTAACCCGCAAGGATCTTTAACTGATGCTAATGGTAATCAAACTTGGTATGACTTAAGGCCGTTGCATACGGAAGGGCAAGGATTTCCTGAGTATCCCGAGAGAAAAGAATATTCGCTTAGTCAGATTAACATCCCAATGGGAGCGGGTTTTAAATATTACCTTTCGCCCAGGATTACTTTAAGCATAGAGGTACTATTAAGAAAATCATTTACTGATTATATTGATGACGTAAGTACTGAATATATTGATCCTAATTTGTTTGATAAATACTTAAGTCCACATGACGCAACCATTGCCAGGCAAATTTCAGATAAAGTTTTTGCTATTGTGAATCCGGGCCTTTCAAGAAATTCTCCGGGAACTCAAAGAGGAAATCCTCACCAAAACGATTCTTACTTTACCACGTTCTTTAAGTTTGGAATCAGGTTAGGACCGGTTTATAAAAATAAATATGATCAGCATGTCGCAAGTATGATGCGATGCCCAAGCAGATTTTAAAAATAATTTGAAACGCGTGCTTGTTCCCCAAAAAGAAGCGTAATGTAATATAAGATGAGGCTCAAAGAATAATTCCCCAGCGCCTCATCTTTTTATTTTGCGATCAATTCTTCTTTTAAAAATTGACCGGTAAAACTTTGTTTTACTTCCCCGAGCTTTTCAGGAGTTCCTTCAAACAAAATTTTGCCACCGGCATCGCCACCCTCGGGTCCCAGGTCAATAATGTAATCGGCAATTTTTATGACATCCATATTGTGTTCAATAACTAGCACAGTGTTGCCTCTGTCTACCAGTTTGTTTAACACATCTGCCAGATGCTGGATATCTCTGAAATGCAGTCCGGTAGTGGGCTCATCTAAAATATAAAATGTTTTACCGGTATCTCGCTTACTTAGCTCGGTAGATAATTTTACTCGCTGGGCTTCTCCGCCACTAAGCGTTACAGCGCTTTGGCCAAGCGTAATATATCCAAGTCCTACTTCCTGCAGCACTTTAATTTTTCGATAGAGATAGGGAACATTTTTAAAAAATTCTACTGCTTCATCCACAGTCATCTCAAGCACATCACTGATGGATTTGCCTTTATATCTTATTTCCAGCGTTTCGCGGTTATATCTTTTACCATTGCATTTTTCACATTTCACATATACATCGGGAAGGAAATTCATTTCTATAACTCTCATACCGCCTCCTTCACACACATCGCATCGGCCGCTCTTCACATTGAAAGAAAATCTACCGGGTTTATATCCCCTGATCTTTGCCTCAGGTATAGCTGCGAAAAGTGCTCTGATATCGGTAAAAAACCCACAATAGGTTGCAGGATTACTTCTTGGAGTTCTTCCAATGGGAGATTGGTCTATCTCTACCACCTTATCAACGTATTCCAGGCCTTCAATACTCTTGTACGGAAGCGGGGTTGTCTTGCTTTTATAAGCATGAAAGCTTAAAATAGGATATAATGTTTCGTTGATTAGCGTAGATTTTCCACTACCGCTTACTCCGGTAACGCAAATAAATTTCCCGAGTGGAAAAGTGGCAGTTACATTTTTTAAATTATTTCCTGAAGCTCCTTTTAATATGAGCAAATGTCCATTTCCCTTTCGTCTTTTTGTGGGAATTTTTATTTGCGTTTCTCCATTCAAATAAGAAGAAGTGAGCGTGTTTAATTTAAGAAAATTCGCCGGAGTACCCTTTGCAACTACCTGGCCACCGTGCTTTCCGGCATCGGGGCCGATGTCAATCAAATAATCAGATGCAAGCATAATATCTTTATCATGCTCTACTACTAAAACGCTGTTACCAATGTCACGTAAATTTTTCAACGCTTTTATTAGTTGACGGTTATCCCGTTGGTGGAGCCCAATACTGGGTTCATCTAAAATATAGGTGATGCCCTGCAACTGCGAACCTATTTGTGTGGCGAGTCTGATGCGTTGCGATTCGCCACCGCTAAGGCTCCTGGATGGTCTGTTCAATGAAAGATAGGTTAATCCTACATCGAGCAGAAACTGAATTCTTTCTCTTATTTCTTTTAAAACATCTCGTGCAATAATATTTTGTTTTTTGCTTAATCTCTTTTCAATCCCTTCAAACCATGCTGATAATTTTACAAGATCCATTTCGCTTAATTCAGCAATATTTTTTCCATCAATTTTAAACCAAAGGCTTTCTTTTTTTAAACGCTTTCCATCACAGGAAGGACAAGTTTTGAGTGCCATGAATTTTTCAACCCATCCTCTCAGGCTATCGTTTGTTGTTTCAGAATGGAACCATCGCCTGATCATATTTACTACGCCTTCATATTCGCCGGAGGGATACTCGTTTTGAGAATAAATTTCAGCAGACGATTCTTCATTATCATTGTTCCTGGCCGGTTTGTTTTCATTTCCAAATAATACCAGATTCAACGCCTTTTCCGGAAGGCTTTTTATTGGCTTATCGAGACTGAATTTGTGTTTTTTTGCCAGTTGCTGTACCTGCTTAAAAACGTGGGCATCTCTCTCCTCGCCCAGCGGTTCAATACCGCCCTCATTGATACTTAATTTATCATTCGGGATAATAGCTTCGAGATTTACCTGGTAAACATTCCCCAATCCTTTGCAAACAGGACATGCTCCATAAGGCGAATTAAATGAAAACGCGTTTGGCGATGGTTCTTCATAACTTATTCCAGAATCTTCGCACATTAGCTGTCGACTGTACTGTACCAATTGATTTGCATTGCTTATCAAAAGGAATAATAGCCCATTTCCTAACTGCAACCCTTTTTGTACACTTTCGCTTAGCCTTACTGTTTGATCAACATCAGCAGACAACCGGTCGACCACGAGTTCTATGTCATGAATTTTATAACGATCAATTTGCATCTTCGGCGCCAGGTCTTTTATTTCGCCATCAATTCTTATTTTAAGAAACCCTTTTTTTCTTACTTCTTCGAATAATTCACGATAGTGCCCTTTTCGGCCTCGCACAAGTGGCGCAAGGACAATAATTTTTTCCCCGAAAAATTTTGATAAAATATTAGAAACAATTTCCTCTTCGCTCCATTTTATCATTCTTTTGCCGGTGTTATAACTGTAAGCCTCACCTATTCGTGCAAAAAGCAAACGCAGAAAGTCATATACTTCGGTAACTGTTCCAACGGTGCTACGTGGATTTTTGTTGGTCGTTTTTTGTTCGATAGAAATAACAGGCGAAAGTCCGGTTATCTTATCCACATCAGGTCTTTCCATATCGCCCATAAACTGGCGCGCATAAGCTGAAAAGCTTTCCATATACCGGCGTTGGCCTTCCGAAAAAATAGTATCGAAAGCGAGTGAGGATTTTCCGCTACCGCTAATGCCGGTAACAACTACCAGTTTATTTTTGGGAATAGAAATGTCTATATTCTTGAGGTTATGTTCCCTGGCACCGAAAACCTCTATGTTATCTTTTTCCGTATATATTTCTGAAAAATTTTGATGCTCTTTTTTGACCATATTGAAGTATGCAAATTTAGCATTTAATCATTTGCTGGTATTATTCGCTAATGCAAATGACCTTGTTATTTAATAGTTAATAATAAGAGGGTGAAAGAAAAATCAAGAATAACGGATTTTTATTTATTTACTGTAAAACAAATTGTATCCCAATTAATAATATCCGACAAAGGATTAGGAAAGAAGGGTGAACAAATCGAATTCTGTCGATAAGAGATAATAATTTTCATTTTTATTTAAGAAGTTGATTTTTTTCAAGATGTTTTTTGTAGTTTTATTTTTTCAATTCCAAAGAAAGCCGCGTATTTTTTCTACTTTAACAGAATAATTATTTGAATCCTTTTTACAATAATTAAAATACCTTCTCGTTTAATGTAAATGGCGGTTAATATTTTTTGAGAACCAATCAAAAAAGCGAGAGATTTTTAAATTAATATTACATTTGCCCTTACCCTCAAAGTTAAAAACAATGAAAAACAAGTTTTTCACAACATTAGCAGTCGTTGCTGTCACGTTACCCAGTTGTGGTAAATTCGGAAAGTCGAAAGGTCTTCCCAATGATGGGCAACTTCACGGAGTAGCGCCAGAAGCGCGTTATGTATTACCAAAGCCACCTGGAATGGTGTATGTTCCACCCGGAACCTTTCACATGGGACCGAGTGATGAAGACGTGAACTATACCTATACTGCAAGGAATAAGCAGGTATCGATTAACGGATTCTGGATGGATGCCACCGAAATCACCAACAATGAATATCGCCAGTTTACCAATTATGTTCGGGATTCAATTGCCGCTAAATTAATGGGATATGTAAAACAAGGTGCTGATGGCAATGAATATATTGACGAGGCAAAAATGAAAACCATCAAATGGGAAGATAAAGCAACGCTGGAAAAAATTGATGCGATGATCGTTACTCCTGATAACCGGATTTTTGGGAAAAAAGAAATTGATCCCAATAAAATTGTGTATCATTCAGAAACATTTGATTACGATGCCGCCGCCGCCAATCGCGACCCCAATGTTCCCCGGAGTAAATTCATCGTTAAGAAAGATATTCCTATATACCCTGACACATTAGTATGGGTGAGAGACTTTGCTTACTCTTATAATGAACCAATGTCTAAACAGTACTTCAGCCATCCGGCATTTGGAAATTATCCTGTAGTCGGCGTGAACTGGAAGCAGGCAACAGCGTTCTGTGAATGGAGAACTCAAACTTTAAATTCATATTTAATAAGCAAGAAGCGGTCTGCTGAAACGGATTTCCGTTTACCTACAGAAGCGCAATGGGAATATGCCGCCAGAGGCGGAAGGTCTCAGTCTCCTTACCCGTGGGGTGGCCCCTACCTTAGAAACCGGAAAGGATGTTTACTGGCAAACTTTAAACCTGGTCGTGGCAACTATCCCGAAGATGGAGGATTTTACACAGTGCGCGGCGATGCTTACTGGCCGAATGATTTTGGATTGTATTGCATGGCAGGAAATGTAGCCGAATGGACTTCTTCGCTTTATTACGAAGGTGGATATAATTTTCAACACGATATGAACCCAACTATACGGTGGAACGCAAAAGACCAGGATCCTCCACGTATGAAACGCAAAGTGATTCGTGGCGGTAGTTGGAAAGATGTTGGATATTACCTGCAAACAAGCACTCGTGCTTTTGAATACCAGGATACCGCAAAATCATACATCGGTTTTCGCTGCGTGATTGATTTGCCACCTTCTACCAGCAAAAAAAAGTAAGTGATCATTAACTTAATAAAAGAAAAAAGTAGCTCCATAGATTAAATTTTAGTTCAACATTTTAGTGCTTATATTAATATCAAAAATTAATACTAGCATTTTATTGCGAACATTTTAGAAAAATAAATACTCGAAAAAACAACCCCAAAAAATAACCCAAACAATTAAATTTCAATTATTATGAACCAACAACCTAAAAGAAACTTTTTGACCCTTGTAGATGTACTTGTAAGTGCAGGTGCTGCAGTTGTAATTTTCGCTGCCTGGGCAAAATTAACACACCAGTCTTATGCAGATACGATGCTAACAATTGGAATGTGGACAGAAACTGCCATCTTCATGGTGTATGCAATTATAGAATGGGTAAAACCAAAGCCACACGATGTAGCTCACGTAGCAACTCCTCAAAAGGCGGTGTCTGAAGGAAATCCAGCATTAGATTCAATGGAAAAAATGATGAAAGATGCTGAAATCACTCCGGCAAATATGAAAAGGCTGGGAGAAAATTTCCAGAAGTTGGGCGTAACTGTTTCACAAATAGGTGAAGTAGGAGATGTAGTAAAATCTACCGGTGATTTTAGCGCTAAAACAAAAGAAGCTACTAACGCTCTGGGGTTGATGAAAGATGCTTACACCAGTTCTGCTGCTACAATGGGTAATTTCAATATTGCCGCTGATAGTGCAAAAGGTTTTCATGAACAAGTACAGGTCCTCACCAAAAATCTTGGCTCACTAAATACAATCTACGAGTTAGAATTGAACGAAAGTAATAACCATCTTAAAACGTTGAATAGTTTCTACGGCAAAATGGCTAAAGCAAGCGAAGTAATGGTCTCTACTGTTGATGACGCACAGGCAACAAAAGTCCAGATCAGTAATTTGGCGAACAATCTTGGTAAATTAAACCAGGTGTATGGCAACATGCTAAGCGCAATGCAGGGAAGGCAATAATAAAAACAATTTATAATCCATTCCCGATAGCTTGCTATCGGGACTATAGAAACTAACCCGTTAAATTTAAAAACCATGGCAGGACTACCCAGAGATCCCCGGCAAAAGATGATAAACGTAATGTACCTCGTACTTACAGCTATCCTTGCCCTGAATGTATCAAACGAGGTAATTAATGCGTTTAAAGTTGTAGATAAAAGTTTAGTAACTTCCAACACAAATATAAATGCGTCTAACAATACTTTGTATGAATCATTAAAAGATAAGCTTACTAAACCCGAATCTAAAGAAAAAGCAGAGATTTGGGAACCAAAAGCGATGACCGCAAAAACACTTTCTGCGGATATGATGACTTATATTGACAGCTTGAAATTAGCCTTAAAAAAAGGCGCCGATTTGAGAATGAAATTCAATGGTAAGGACAGCGTAGAAGATTTCAGAGAAGATAATCTGGATGCTTCTACAAGACTTTTCGAGACCAAAGGCGAAGGTAAAATATTGAAAGATCGCTTAGATCAATACAAAGATCAAATGCTTAATATTGATCCAACGATTAAAGCTCAATTCGCGAGCACGTTTCCGGTAACTACGGTGCCCCCTATTTCCCAAGACGGCACAAAAAAGGATTTTACACAGGCATTCTTTCACATGACACCTACAGTAGCTGCATTAACCATGCTTAGTAAGTTTCAAAATAACATTAGGAATGCTGAAAGCATGATCGTTACTTATTGCCACTCACAAATTGGTGCAGTAGAAGTACACATGGACCAGGTAGGCGTATTAGTGGGGCAAAATTCTAATTACTTAATGCCAGGTCAGGATTTACAAATTACAGCCGGTGTAGGCGCCTATAGCTCTGCGGCAACTCCGAGTATCTCAATTAATGGAAGTAACGTACCTGTTTCTAATGGACAAGGCACTTACAGTACAAAAGTGAGCGGGTCTGGTGAGCATACCGTGAATGTAACGGTTACCTTTAAAGACGAGAACGGTAAAATTCAAACCAAGACAGAGCCTGTAAAATATGTAGTAGGTACTCCGGGAGGAGCGGCAGTAATGCTTGATAAGATGAACGTGTTTTATATCGGTGTTCCAAATCCGGTAACTATTTCTTCCGGCACAGGATTGGATAAAACTCATGTAACGATGGCTGGTGGCTCTATTGACAAATCAGG
>JAHEZA010000483.1 GCA_023251335.1 Chitinophagaceae bacterium
ATTTGATTGGAGGCATT
Organism: Chitinophagaceae bacterium; assembly: GCA_023251335.1. Taxonomy (GTDB): domain Bacteria; phylum Bacteroidota; class Bacteroidia; order Chitinophagales; family Chitinophagaceae; genus Ginsengibacter. Next base: position 18 of record JAHEZA010000483.1, read on the forward strand.
TTGCTTATTGTTCCAATTAACAAGCGCATCAAGGAATGGGTTTACGTGGCCTTTGGTATTGATTTTATTTCCGCTTTTATCGCTTATTTGTCCATTGATGGAATAACAGGCAATACTTTTTCACCACTGGTAACTTTAGGCATATTAATTGTTTCATATATCTACTATCATAAATTAAAAAATCTTAGAGATGGTTGAGGTTTTTAAAACAGATGTCTATGAAGAAGAGAAGTCAATAAGTATTGTCCAAAAGCTTCTTCAATATTTTCCGGACAATAAAATAAATTTTGATCTGGACGATTGTGATAAAATTCTGAGAATTGAAGGAGAAAATATTTTCTCAGGAAAAATCATGGAATTATTAAATGAGGAAGGCCATGAATGTGAAATACTTGATTAGATTGAAACAAAATATTTTTCTAAACTAATAATCAAAAAAAAATTATGGAAACACAGACTGTGAACATGAAACAAAAAATTGTCCCGTTTTTATGGTTTGATGAAAATGCAGAAGACGCGGTAAATTTTTATATTTCGTGTTTCAAAAATTCAAAAGCAGGGAATGTTAGTCGCTATGATGAAGTATCTGCAAAGGCTTCAGGGCGCCCGGTTGATTCTGTGTTAACAGAATCATTTCAATTAAATGGGCAGGAATTTATTGCATTAAATGGAGGGCCAGTATTTAAATTCACCCCTTGCATTTCATTTTTTGTAACCTGCGAGACAGAAGAAGAAATTGATGAACTATGGGAAAAATTGTCTGTTGACGGCAAAACATTCATGGAATTTAAAAGTTATCCATTCAGTAAAAAGTATGGTTGGGTAGAAGACAAATTCGGCCTTTCGTGGCAACTGAATTTTACCGGTGATAAACAACAAATAAATCCGCTAATGATGTTCACCGGAAAGAACGTCGGCAAGGCAGAAGAAGCCATTAATTTTTACACTTCACTTTTCGAAAAATCAGAAATAATAAATGTAGTTCATTATGCAGAAGGCCAGGGAGAGCCTGAAGGAAATGTAGTGCATGCAAGATTCTCGTTAAACGGTGAAGAATTTTTGGCAATGGATAGCAGCCTGGAACATGGTTTTAATTTTACACCTGCCGTGTCATTTTTGGTCTATTGCGAAACGCAAGAGGAAGTGGATTATTTCTGGGACAAACTTACTGAAGGCGGTAAGGAAGTAGAGTGCGGCTGGCTTGAAGATAAATACGGTGTTTCGTGGCAAATTGTTCCTACTGTTTTTATGAAACTTATAACTCAACCGGATAAAGAAAAAGCAAAGAGGGTAATGCAGGAAATGATGAAAATGAAGAAGTTTGATATTAAAAAATTGGAGGAGGCGTAAGAATATGTCAATGGTGAGTTGTCAGTGGCAATCTGAACTGCAACAATATAAATTCACAATTAGATTAATAAATATGCAAACGACAACAAAACCAACAATCACGATTCAAACAAACGTAAAAGCCCCTGTACTAAAAGTTTGGAATTATTGGACAAAGCCGGAGCACATCATAAAATGGAACCAGGCATCCGATGACTGGCATACCACCAGGGCAGAAAATGATTTGCGCGTGGGCGGAAGATTTCTGGCAAGAATGGAAGCCAAAGATGGAAGTTTCGGATTTGATTTTGGTGGTATTTATGACGAGGTAAAAGAAAATGAATACATAGAATACACGATCGGCGACGGCAGAAAAGTAAAAATAATTTTTACTTCTCAAAACGATAAAACAGAGATTGTAGAAACATTTGAGGCTGAAAATACGAATTCATTAGAAATGCAAAAGGGAGGCTGGCAGGCTATCCTGGACAATTTTAAAAAATACACTGAAGCTAATTGATCAATTTTGAAAAATGTATTTTTCAAAAAAACTTCTCTTATGCAAAATATCAAATACACCACGATTGATGAATACATTTCTTCTTTCCCAAAAAACATCCAAAAGATGTTGGGAGATGTCCGGTCGGTCATTCGGAAAGTAGCGCCCGATTCCGTAGAAGCAATTAGTTATGGAATACCTACATTTAAACTGAATGGTAACCTGGTGCATTTTGCTGCCTTCAAAAATCACATTGGATTTTATCCCGCGCCCAATGGAATAGAAGAATTTGAAAAAGAGCTTTCAGTTTACAAGCAGGGGAAAGGTTCTGTTCAGTTTCCTGTTGATAAACCTTTGCCCTTGGATTTAATAAGTAAAATTGTAAAATACAGGGTAAAGAAAAATTCAGAAAAAAATTCTACAAGAAAAAAATAAAATCCTTAGTTAATGAGAAAAATAGTTTTATTCATTCATACTTCGCTTGATGGTTTCGCTGCGACTACAGAAAGTAAAATTGACTGGGTACATGTTGACGAAGAAATTTTTGATTATGCAGCGGACCGTACAAATCAGGCAGATACAGCATTGTATGGCCGCGTTACTTATGAATTGATGGAAAGCTATTGGCCAACTGCAGCCGACAAGCCTGATGCCAGCAAACATGACAAAGAACATTCTACATGGTATAAAGCAGTAAACAAAGTTATTCTATCAAAATCTATGCAGGGGCAAACGTTGAAAAACACTACGATCATTGGTGACAATATTGAAAGCCAGATACACAGCTTAAAGCAACAGGCCGGGAAAGAAATCGTGATCTTCGGAAGCCCCTCTGCGGCGCATTCACTGATGCAATTGGATTTGATAGATGATTATTGGCTTTTTGTAAATCCGGTTCTGTTAGGAAAAGGAATTCCTGTATTTGACAACATACAAGAAGCAACAAAGCTTAAATTAATTGCTACACATGCCTTTTCTTCAGGGGTGGTTTGTCTTCATTATGAACGAAAGAAAGAATAGTTAGACGGTTTTCAGCAAACAAACAAATAACGGGAATTCCTATATTTATTTCGGCAAGTTCCGCACAGTTTTTACTTCTGCAGCCGTAATCGCAGACGCTTTATTTCCGAAACTATTTCTCACATACGTTAGGACATCCGCTATCTCCTGGTCTTTTAATACTGAACCTAAGGCAG
>JAHEZA010000484.1 GCA_023251335.1 Chitinophagaceae bacterium
AAACTTCCTATGGCCAGCGCTACCACAATACCTAAAGCAATCCATTCCATCCATCGGAATAATTTTTTTTGCTTGCGAATCCAATTGATGCCCACCAAAGATATTCGTACATAAATCATCTCTACCAGCAAAGAACCTAATGAAAAATAAATAGCATTGAGAATATTTTCCTGAACGCTAATTTGCATCGCGGCCACGTTAAGTGTTCCCAGTGGCAGCGAGCCTAAGAAGCTCACCATCAACCCCCAGAAAAAAATCTTTATCAGGCCCATAAAATGATCAGTTCTTTTTGGCAGCAATTTTTAAGTACACCGCTACCTTATTGCTTAATACCATACTTTTTTCACCCACACCGTACTCAATGCGGTCTATATCAAAATTTCCGGTGAACTGGTAGCCGTCATTTATTTTATCTGCGTGAAATGGAAAAGTAATTGTCTTAGTTATTCCCTTTATAGTCAGGTTGCCCGTGAAATAATAAAAGCCGCTATCGGTTTTGTTAGTGTTAGCAATTTTGGTAGAAACCAATCGTAGTACAGGGTATTTAGTTGCGTCAAAATATTCATCGCTTGTGAGACTCTTGTCTCTCATTACATTATCAGTGTTAACGGTAGAGGCAGCAACTGTTACATCAAAGCTGCACCGGGCAAGGCTGTCAGGTGAGAATAATATTGTTCCCTGGGTCCCGGATAAATCACCGCCCGTAGCAATACCAAAATTTTTAATTACAAAATGAACTTTGCTTCCGGAATCTACGGGTTTATAATTTTGCGCTGAAGTATTGATTGTAATAAAAAGGGAAAGGATTAAAAGACTTTTCAACATCGTAAACATATTTAGTTTCGCAAGGTGTTTCATTTTCAGGAGATTTCTTTATCTGCCTTATTAATTATTTTATAATATTTTTTTGTTTCTTTTCTAAAGCGCAGCCCTTTCATAAAAGGCCAATAAGCAACGCCGTGTTTATGATTGTAGCGGCTTATTTTATAGAGTATTTTCCAATGCTTTAATATTTCCTTCCATGCGCCGGTCAATGTGTAACCTGTGTCGTAAAAGTGGTTAGGCTCAGCGCCACAACCATTATACTCAAGAATAACAAAATTTTTTCTTTGCTTTAATTCTTCAACCGAATTGCACATAATATCATATCGCCCATAAAAAAAATCATTGATGTCGAGGCTTATTTTATCAAGCATTGCTACCAAATCATCGTTAATTTCTGAGCTTAAATCGATAAAATCTGCACCGCGGTTGTGATTACCGGCATAGCTAAGAATATAATTTTCACCTGCCGGAACTATTTTAGTGAAATTTAATTCATGCTTTCTTCTTAATTCGGCAAGCCTCTTTTTTGTTTTTAAGTTTTTCAACAACAGCTCGCCAAGATTATGCACGCCATCACCTGTTACGCGCATTGGGATTTTTTGAAGAAACCCGGTAATCGCGCCTTTTTTATCGCAGGGATACCGATAGTAAAACAGGCTTATTTCCATGGGATAGCTGATGTATTCCTGGATAAAATATTCAGCAGGAATTTTAGAATGATATTCTCTTAATTGTTCTTCACTTTCAATTTTACGGAATAAGATACCCTGGCCACCTACTTCAGGTTTTACAATTAACGGGTACTGAATTCCACTCTGCGAAAGCCTTTTTTTTATTTCAGCAAAATTTTCACCCGGCGTTACGTTAAAATAGTTGGCGCAAAGATCTACGGGAAGCAGATCGTGCATTTCCTTCTTGGGTTCGCCATCCATCCCACCAAAAGTAAGCTTGGGATTGCTTGGTGTAAAAAACCAAACAGCCCCGGAACGTACCATATACCAAAGCCACACCGGCACTATGGGTGCATATAAAATCTTAAATGGCCATTGTTCCCAGTTTCTTATTTTCTTTATCAGGTTCATTGGATTTTTTGACAGCGGCAAAAATAAGTTAAACAGGCGAACCTATTGCCTGGCATCAAATTTCTTTGTTGTATTTTAGCTGCCAAAATTTATAAATAATGCATATTCCGACAATGGCAGAACTCGCTGCGGAAGGGAAACATCCTGATGTGTTATTCTTTGTAGGCTGCGCGGGAAGTTTTGATCAGCGCGCACAAAGAATTACGAAAGCGTTTGCCACTATTTTAAATAAAGTCGGGATCAATTATGCCATTCTTGGAAAGGAAGAAATCTGCAATGGCGACCCGGCCCGACGCGCGGGAAATGAATTTCTTTTTCAGATGATGGCTTATCAGAATATTCAGTTGCTTGATGGATACGAAGTAAAAAAAATAGTAACCGCCTGTCCCCATTGTTTTAATATACTTAAGAATGAATACCCTGCTCTCGGCGGAAATTACGAAGTGGTTCATCATACTGTTTTTTTGCAACAACTAATTGATGAAGGAAAAATAAAAATGAAAGAGAACGGGAGTTTTAAAGGGAAAAAAATTACGTATCATGATAGCTGTTATCTTGGCCGCGCCAATAATATTTATGAAGCGCCCCGCAAAGTGTTAGAGGCCCTGGATGTGGAATTAACAGAAATGAAACGCTCGCGGAGCAACGGATTGTGCTGTGGCGCGGGTGGTGCGCAAATGTTTAAAGAAGAAGAAAAAGGGAACAAGAGGATCAACGAAGAAAGGACCAAAGAAGCGATAGATACCGGAGCGGAAATCATTGCCTCCAACTGTCCCTTTTGCATGACGATGCTTAGTGATGGCGTGAAACTGAATGAGAAAGAAGATGAAGTGAAAGTGATAGACTTGGCGGAGTTGATTGCAGAGAGTATGGCGTAATGTGAATGGTGAATAGGAATGTCTGTTATTTGTTAGTTTACTGCAAAAAGAAATTATTTTAGTTGAATAACTATCGAAAAAAAATAATTGTAATCAATAAAAAATGTCTGAAGAAAAAAGCCTGAATTTTATAGAAGAGATCATTGAAGAAGACCTGAAAAGTGGCAAATATAAAAATATTCTAACCCGTTTTCCGCCGGAGCCAAACGGGTATTTGCATATCGGTCACGCCAAAAGTATTTGTCTTAATT
>JAHEZA010000485.1 GCA_023251335.1 Chitinophagaceae bacterium
CTACTGTTGACGCGCGAGACCCGGACAAGGACAAAATTTCATATGTCTGGACTCTTGGCAGTCAAAAAAGGACGACAACGTCACCTCAATTAGATTATACTTTCAATACTGCCGGAGATTATGCAATTTCTGTAGAAGTAAAAGACGAGCAAGGCGCCTCGGCAAAAAGTGATGCTATAAATGTTTATGCAGGAAATGCGACTCCGGAGGTGAAGATACAATTAACGGGTGGAAACAAATCATTTTACCTTCCGGGGGTTCCTGTAAAATACGCAGTGAGCGTAAAGGATAATGATACTTCTAAAATCGATCTTAAAAATCTTTTTGTCACTTACGACTATAAAAAGGATTTTGTACAAGACAAAAATCCGGAAGGCCACCTGGAGGAGGCTGCACCGAATGTAAGCGGTAAAATGCTGACGCAAACATTGGATTGTAAAAATTGCCATAAAGAGGATGAAAAATCAGTAGGTCCTGCATTTATGCTTGTTTCAAAAAAATATGCCACTAATCCCAAAGCGCATGATTACCTGAGCCAGAAAATTAAGAACGGTGGCGCCGGCGTGTGGGGAGAGGTAGCCATGGCTGCCCATCCGGATATTTCGCAAAAAGACCTCGACCAGATCATCGCCTGGATTTTTTCTCTTTCCGATAAGAATGCAAAGAATAAATCATTGCCGCAGGAAGGCAGCATTATTCCACCGGCGAAAGAAGAACGGTCCAATGCATCGTTAGTGTTGACTGCGTCTTATACAGATAAGCCCGGCGATAACATAAAACCTCTTACCGGCAATGCGCTTATTTCATTGGGAAGTAATTATTATTCTTTTACGGGCAAAGAAAAACTAAACGGTTTCACTATGTTTAATTTCAATGGAAACCAATTTCTCGTGCTTCCTCATTCGCCAGGTTGGTTTTCCATTAGCCACACAGATTTAACGGGTGTGCGTTCGATAGATATTTCTATCGGAAGCCGTGGGCCGTTAACGAATGATTTTCCTTTTGTAATAAAATTAGATTCACCTGATGGGAAAGTCATTGGAAATGGAGCTGTTCCGAAAAAAGAAGGCGCCTCAATGACGGTACATGTTAACATAGACCCGGTTACTGACGGTAATTTTCACGACATTTATTTTGTTTATCAGCCGGCCAAGGGAACTGAAGAAATCCAGGCGGGCGTGTCATCCGTACAGTTTAATGGAAAATAAAAACTATTAAGCCCTTTGAAATCCATGTTTGTAGTAAAGCAATAAATACGGAAGATTTCTAACTTTCGGTTTTAACTGCAAGAGATGGGTAAACCCAAACAATTGGTGATTTAAAAATTGCCTGAACATATTGAAGCCGTTGGACTGGAGAGCCCAACGGCTTTTTTTTTGGAAAAAGGTCTTCAAAAAATTGAAGTCTACTATGGGACAATATAAAAGCATGGTAGTTGATGTCTTGATAAAACACGTCGCATAAGGGTCAAGCAGAGCGTTATTAGCTTTTTTACAACCCACTATGGCTGCTAACCATTTTATAGTACACCCAATATTGAACATGGTGACCGTTAAAAATGCACCAACGATAAAATTTTCCTTTTCATCGAAAAAAGAAGCATTTTCAACGAAAGTGCCCGGTAACATTTGCAAATACATTGCACCTTTGTATCAGAAAGCGGGACAAAACGCACCAATATCCAACAGAAAGACTAAGACAATATCCAACAGAAGAACGAAGCCAATATCCAACAGAAGAACGAAGCCAATATCCAACAGAAGAACGAAGCCAATATCCAAAGAGAAGAACTATAGACAGTATCCAAAAAGCCAAAGAACCTATCCAAAGGAAGTAAGATATTATTCAAAGAACAACAGAAGATTAATCCCAACAGATCTGGAACCCTAAAAGAAAACAATATCCAACATTCTATCCTAAAACCTGGCACATTTGAAATGTGTATGCTTAATGAATCCTGAACCGCAAACTGCTTGAAAAATTGCAGTAAAAAGTTTAAAAATGTCTCTTTTACCGGGGACATTTTTTTTATATTACCAGGGCTTCGGGAAGCAACTTTAAAGAATGCAAATCTTTAAAATAAGTTGCTTTGCTGTTAAGGTTACGATCAGGGAATTTCCACGGTTCGTGATGTTTTGGTATTGGCGCTAAAATATCCTAATGCGCCCCCCGTAATATTGCCGGGAGGATTAGCCGGGGTCGGGCTTCCTGGCGACGTTACCTGCGAAAGGCCATAAAAATAATTATATACCTTTTCATCCACGCAGTTCATTTGCACCGTCAGCTTTACACCGGGTTTTACGTCCGTAGAATCATCATCATACAATGTCAGGTTAATGTATCGTCCGTCAGAAAAGCGATCATCAAAAACAGAATTGCCTCTTCCACCTGGGAACGCAATGCCATTTGCGAATTCTTTAAATTTATAGTAGTTCGCGATTCCGGGAGGATCCTGAAAATTTGCGACAGGATACAAAACTCCGTTTATTCCTTCTACAAAAGTGATCGAATCTATATAGACAGGCTGAGGCATTTTAGAAGTGGCCGTATAAACCTTGCCTTGTGTTTCGACATGAAGCCGATAAGTGAGATCGGGAATTCCGGTAAATAAATGCGTGGTATAATCGCCTGGGCTGGTTTCGGTTAATGTGTCTGTAAATCCATTGACGGCAATGGTTACAAACGCATCCGATACCGGTGGAAATGTATTGTCAGAAGAAAAATTAACTGACCTGGAAATATTTACATGGTAAGGGCCGGGTTGATTATTTACTTCCCCGCTAATGACCAATTGCGTTTCCGCGTTTTTAAGATCTACGTCTATCACTTTTTTACATCCCAAAAAAGATAAGGTTAAGATAGCCGAAGCGATTAAATATATTATTTTAAAAGATCGCATGACGCTTAAAATTTAAAATTGTAAGTGATGGATGGTACCCACCTGAACAAGGAATATTGAACAGCCTGTGTTTTTTGTGGATCATCAGGATCATCCTGGAACTGTACAAAATAAGGGTTCTCTCTTCCATAAACATT
>JAHEZA010000058.1 GCA_023251335.1 Chitinophagaceae bacterium
CGGATCATCCGAAATTAGGCTTAAGAATAGTAAAATAAAAAATAAAAAGTCAGCGAATTTGTTTGTTTACTGTAAAATAAAAAAAGCCATCCCTAAGGGACAGCTTTTAAAGCTATTTTGAAATATAATTTTAATTGAAAAAATTATGATTCAGCAGAAACCTCTTTTGAATCATCCGAAGCAACTTCTTCAGGAGCAGAAGTTTTTTCAGCCACTACTCTCTTGGGAGCTTCTTTTTTTACAAATACCGGGCGACTTGCCATCCTCGCTTTTTTATGCGTTTCCTGCCGTTTAGTAAATTCCGCATCATGCTCGGCGCTCCAATTCGTAAATTTTTCCATTGCAGCTGCCTCGTCAAAAAGGCCAAGGGAAACACCACGAAGTAGATGCTTCAGATAAAGTACACCTTTAAAACTCAGGATACGTCGAACGGTATCAGTTGGTTGAGCACCTTTGTGCAGCCATTCCAATGCTTTTTGGCGATCTACCTGAATACTTGCCGGAACAGTAAGCGGGTTATAAGAGCCTAATTTCTGAATAAATTTTCCGTCACGGGGACTACGGGAATCTGCAACTACTATAAAGTAGAATGGCCTTTTCTTAGAGCCATGTCTTTGCAATCTCATTTTTACAGCCATAAAAATAAAAATTTTTTTGGGTTTATTTAATTTGGTTTCTAAAAGGATTGCAAATATAAGAGTTGAGAAGTTAAAATACAAAAATTCCCTAGGCAATTTTAAAAAAACTTAAGCCTTTCATGCTGGATGTACAATGCTGAAAAGTCATCTTACCGATGCCGGCTTTTAAGATATTTTTCATGTATTATCTGTTCCATTGATTTTTCATATACTTTACTTTCTACCCATGAAATGATATCCAGATACGCGAAGGACCTGGTTTGAAAACGGTTCTTTTCCAAATGTTTTATCTTCGAAAGAAAGCTTTCCAGCTCGGGTTTTAATGCCCGGGCATTTACCTTGAAAGAATGGCGTAAGAAGCTGAAAATCGCTTCTTCTACTACTGTTAAATTTTTCATTTTGGCCATAAACCGGTACACGGATCTAATAAGGGAATCCAGGATCTCATCATTGCCGATTTCGTAGTGGCACATTAAGTGCATCAGACGGGCATAGCACTGTAAATCATTACGCAGGCCCGGTTGATTATCGTTTATAAGCTTGTGCAGATAGTCTATCGCTTTGCCATACTCGCGGGCGCCAAAATAAAGGGACGCGAATTTGTAATTAAAAACCAGTATTCGGTGGCTATCAACAAACAGCGCATATTCAGATAGTTTTTTTTCTACTTCCGGCACTATCGCAAGGCTTTCCGTAAAATTCCCCTGCATGAGATACTGATTTATTTTAGCGCCATTTATATAAATCGAAGTATGAGTTCGAAAATTGTCGTAACGGTTGGCAGTATCTGTTTTAGCGAATTCCTCGAATTCTTCAAGGGTATCTTTAAATTCCTTAAAATTTCTTAAATCAAAATGAGCATTTAACAAAGTATGCATCCCCTTAATGTAGTGCCCTGTTTCTACCGCGATCATTGTTTTGTCTTCGGCAAACAAATCAATCCATTTTTGGCTATACTTATAATACATCAGAAAATCCTGCCGGATGAAGGCGTACCAACAATAGCTCTGATATAAATAAAGCTTTTCATAAAAACCCTGTATAGCATTTACATCATCAGGTAACGAATTTTTGAAGAATTTTTTTATTCCTTTCTCATCCTCTTCATTTCGGGCGTGGCCGTTTTTTACATACCATCTGTATAATAATAATGCAAGGTTAGAAAGCTTGGTGACCCTATCTATATGATTGCTGATATCCAATGCTTCATTGGCAAGTAATTCTGTTTTGTCAAGTGTGCTTCTTGTGATATGTAAGGTTTCAATTTTTTTTTCCAGGGAAATAGCTTGCACCAAAAAATTCATTTTCTGATTGGCTTTTGCCAGTTCTTTTGCCTTTTCAAGAATATGCAGGCTTTGAATTTTGAGTCCTTTGTTGTACAGCAACCGTGCATTATCAAGCTGCTCACTGAGTTTAAGATCTATATTGTCGTTTGTCTTTAACAGTCGCAGACTGGCTAGTATTTGTTTATAAAGGTGTGTCTTCAGATTAGAAAACTGCGGTCTCGTAAAATCTTTGAGCGTTTTTAAAAGAAATTTTTCATCATATTCAGAAAGCTTATCCATCGAATCGAACAGTCTTATGATTTTCAGATCCTCCTTGGATGAACTTCGCTTTATGTATAGTTTAAAATGCCTCTTTTCAGACTTTTCAAGGGAATGAATTAATTGGAACAAAGTATCGGATAAATGGTTGGACATTGATAATTTTTTTCGTCAAAATTTCTGCTGCCAAAGATTTCACAAAATGCTGCATCTATACCGCGATAATGCCATTTGTCATATCAAGGTTATGCCAATGCTTTGCAAAAAAATATTTGCAAAGCAAAGAAAGATAAAAAATGAAAAGAAAAGATAAGTAGTGTATTATCTTTTAAAAATCTTTTATGACAGGCGCTATGAAGGAGCGCGATGTTAAATCATTAAATATTCTGAAACCAGGCAATCGAAAAGGGTCGTTCTGTTTCTACAGAGTAAATTTTTGCGATTGCTAAAGTAGCTGTTTTTTTTTAGAAACAAAATATTTTTTAACTTTCTAAGCGGCTCCTGTATTTTCTCATTTATAAAAACAGATGGCGACCATCTGAAAAAAATATTTTTTATCCCTGATTGAAAAATTTATGTTAATGCTAAAATAAAATCACTACACTAAAATGGGTTGGGCATTATAAAATGAGAAGCATTAAAACATTGGTATATAATCAGTTGTAAAAAAATAATCGATTACGCGATGATACAATATTCGATAACTTGATTATTACACATGGCTGAGGGGAAGTACATTTGATTTATCAAAGAAGGAAAAGTAGAAAAGGTCATTTTGGAGGGGTCAGAATAAGAACAGCATGTCTTCTTTAAAAGCTGAATGGCAGCGCAAAAATAATATTTAAACTTTCTCATATCAAGCAATCGAAAAGGGTCGCTCTGTTTCTACAGAGGGACCTATTTTTTTTGCGCTAACTCTCTCGTCTTTTTGCATTAATAAGCCTACGGAACATTTATATATTTATGTATTTGCAACGACAGCTGCCATTGGGGATTTTCTTTAATGTAATCAACAATCCAGGGCGTTACAATTTCTGATTTGCTCCATTCAGGCTGCAGATAAAGTTTACATTCAGAAGAAACTTCTGCGGCATATTTCTCGGCCCAGGCAAAATCCGATCTATTAAAAACTATAATTTTTAATTCATTTGCTTTTAAAAATATTTCAGGCAAAGGTGGTTTAAATTTTTTTGGCGAAAGGCATATCCAATCCCACGTTCCGGTCAATGGTGAGGAACCCGAAGTTTCAATATTAGTAGAGAATCCTTCTTTTTGTAACGAAGAAGTTAATTCCTCAAGATTATAAAGCGTGGGCTCACCCCCTGTAATTACTACAAGTCTTGCTTGGTTTTTTTTCGCTTTTAAAACTATTTCTTCAATGGATTGTAATGGATATAAATTTTCATCCCAACTCTCTTTTACATCGCACCAGAAACAACCTACATCACAACCTGCCAACCTGATAAAGTAAGCGGCTTTGCCCTGATGAAAACCTTCACCCTGAAGCGTATAGAAAGCTTCCATTATAGGTAAAGAAGTAATTGTATGTGAGATAGACGACATGGTGAATTTTCAATAATGAATGTTCGATAAGTCTGATGGTCCTTATCTGTTTTAGTGAACAGCAAACAAGCAAATATTCATGATTTGTATTTTTATGGACGAATTCAATAATCAATATTCAATGAAGTTGCGTTATACGTATTCATCAGCAAAGCCGCGATGGTCATCAATCCTACACCGCCCGGAACAGGAGTAATGTAGCTGCATTTAGGCGCTACATTTTCAAAATCCACATCACCTTTTAATGTAAACCCGCTTTTTTTTGTTTCATCTTTTATACGATTGATACCAACGTCTATTACCACTGCATTTTCCTTTACCATGTCCGCTGTTACAAATTTTGGCTTGCCGATAGCCGCAACAATAATATCCGCCTGGAGGCAAACAGATTTTAAATCTTTTGTACGGGAATGGCAAAGTGTAACTGTTGCATTTCCAGTTTCATTATTGTTTCTGCTCATCAATATACTTAATGGAGTTCCCACCGTATGACTTCTTCCTATTATGACTACATTTTTCCCCTGCGTTGATATGTTGTAATGCTGAAGCATTAAAAGGACACCATAGGGCGTAGCCGAAATAAATGTTGGAAAACCAAGCACCATGTTGCCAATATTTAACGGATGGAATCCGTCAACATCTTTCTCGGGAGAAATCTGCAATGTCACTTTCTTTTCTGAAATATGCTTTGGCAACGGAACCTGTACCAGAATGCCGTCAATATTTTCATCATTATTCAACTCATTTATTTTTTCCAAAAGTCTTTGTTCAGAAATGGAACTGTCATATCGGAATAAAGAAGATTGAATACCAATCTCTTTACAGTTTTTAACTTTTGAAGCTACATAAGTTTCACTTGCAGGATCGTTTCCAACAAGGATTGCGGCCAGATGGGGCACCTTTTTCCCCTGCGCTTCCAATGTTGAAATTTTATTTTTAATGTCTTCCTTTATGGCAGTTGAAGCCACTTTTCCATCTAATAATTGCATTGGGCAAAAATAACATCTGTTGCTGAATCATAATTGTTTTTATGATTTTACAAGATATTTTAATATTAATCTTTACATTTAGTAAACGCTAAAATTTCTGCTTTTGAGAAAAATCTACCTTTTATGTTTTCTCTTTTCAGCTTCTGATTACGCTGATGCGCAATCTTTACGAAAACCAATAGCAGCCGCATATACAGGTTTTGGCGCTTATAGTCTAAATCATGTGGATGTTTTTTCCATTACTTCCAACCAGGCAGCGCTGGCGCAAATAAAAAACCCTTCGTTCGGCGTGTACGGCGAAAAAAGATATTTGTTAGATGCCACCAGTATGTTTTCAACAATAGTTGCACTTCCTACAAAGCAGGGAAATTTTGCTTTCCAGGCTGATTATTTTGGTTATCAAAATTATAATGAGTCTCAATTGGGTTTGGCTTATGCAAGAGGTGTAGGCAAAAAATTAGATGTGGGCGTCAAATTCAATTATTATTCTTTCCGGATTCCAGGCTATCAAAATTCTTCTACCGTAAATTTTGAAATAGGCGCTATCGCCCATCTTACCGATAAATTAAACGCCGGTATCCATTTTTATAACCCTGTCGGCGGTAATCTTTCTAAAACCGATAATGAAAAATTAAGTTCGGTTTATACATTCGGAATTGGTTATGAGACTTCAGAAAGTTTTTTGTTAAGTGCAGAAATTGTAAAGCAGGAAGATTTGCCGGTAAATGTAAATGTAGGAATGCAATACAATTTTGAAAAACAATTTTTTGCACGCTTTGGAATTGCTTCGCAAAACGAGTCAGTTTATTTAGGCGCTGGTGTAAGTTGGGCTAATTTAAGAATTGACGTGAGCGCCAGTTATCACCCGCAATTGGGGATTAGCCCGGGATTAATGTTGATTCTTAACTTCAAATCCGCGAACGCTGAGGAAAAATAATTATATAGAACGCTTTAGACACATTGCTTTATCCATCACCTTATGTTGTGGATACAGCCTGGCGAATGCACAGGAATTCCCAGACCCTGTAGAACCTCCTCAAATAATAGAAGACCAGTTAGAACACCTGGCTGCAGCCAATGAAGATGAAGGGGCTGAATATGACACTTACTTACAAGCCTTGAATCATTTTCTAAGACATCCCATTAATCTTAATTACACGGATGCAGGCGTACTTGAGCAATTGCATTTATTAACTCCTTTGCAAATAAGTAATTTTTTTTCCTACAGAAAATTACTGGGAAATTTTTTAAGCATCTACGAACTACAAGCCATACCAACATGGGATTTGGTGATAATAAGGCGAATAAGGCCATACATTACTGTTTCTCAAAAAACAGAAGTATTTAATTCTATCAGTAAACGAATAAAAAACGGAGAAAGCTCTTTACTAATAAGAGGAACACAGGTGATTGAAAAATCCAAAGGATATCTTTTAGATAGCAATGATGCGAAAAATTATTACCAGGGAAGCGCGCAAAAATTATTAGTTCGTTACAAATACCGGTTTGGTAATTTATTGCAATTCGGTTTGACTGCTGAAAAAGATGCCGGTGAACAATTTTTTAGGGGCGCGCAGAAATATGGTTTTGACTTCTATTCCGCACATTTTTTTGTTAGAAACCTTGGAATTATTAAATCACTTGCCATTGGAGATTTTTCGGTAAACCTCGGCCAGGGCTTAACGCAATGGCAAAGCCTTGCTTTTAATAAAGGCGCTGACATCATGAATACAAAACGCCAGGCAGACAAATTGCTTCCTTTTAATTCAGTCGGGGAAATTGCATTCAACCGCGGTGCAGGAATTACTTTGCAGAGAAAACACTGGGAAGCTACAGCCTTAGTAAGCTATAGAAAATTAGATGCGGGATTTAATGTAGATACGTTAAGTTATGAAGATTATGTTTCTTCTTTGCAAACATCAGGATACCATCGCACAGCCAATGAAATCAAGGGAAAAGGAAGTCAGGGGCAATTGACATTGGGTGGAAACATCTCTTATCAAACTGAAAGATTTCATCTCGGCGCAAACGCTGTGCATTATAATTTTCAACATTCCATCACCAAAGAAGATTATTTGTATAACAAATATTCGTTGTCGGGAAAACGTGCCGGCAACTACACTATAGACTACAGTTACACTTTTAAAAATTTTCATTTATATGGCGAGGCGGCTGTCGATAGTCGCATGGACAAAGCTTTTGTAAATGGATTGCTTATTAATATGGATGCTCACGTGGCAATGAGTTTTTTTTACCGTAATATTTCCAGAGGATACCAATCTCTATATTCTAATGCTTTCACTGAAAACACCTATCCGACGAACGAAAGTGGCTTGTACTCCGGGATTACTATCACGCCAATATATTCTTTGAGAATAGATGCTTACGCAGACTTCTATCATTTTCCATGGTTGAAATACAGAACAGATGCACCCACTTCCGGGACTGACTATATGATTCAACTTACCTATAAACCCAATAAACAGGTTTCCATTTATACAAGATTCAGAACAGAAAGCAAACCCATCAATTATAATCCGTATAACTTGATTTTGAATCCCGTGACAGCACGCCCGAAACAAAATTTCAGAACACAGTTCAATTATAAACTGGACAATAGCTTCACTTTTCGCTCGCGGGTAGAACTTTCCTGGTTTGATAAAAAGAGTGATGCGCCGCAAAATGGATTTCTCACTTTTGTAGATATTCTTTATAAACCAATGCTGAAAGCATTCTCAGGGAATATAAGATTACAATATTTTGAAACGGATGACTACGACAGCAGGATATATGCTTTTGAAAACGATGTTCTTTATGGCTATTCCATTCCATCTTTTTTCGACAAAGGCTATCGCTATTATATAAATGGGAATTACGATGTTTCTAAAAAATTATCTTTTTGGATACGATTTGCCCAAACCATTTACTCCAATAAAAATACAATTGGCAGCGGACTTGACCTTATCTACGGGAATAAAAAATCGGAAGTAAAAATGCAGATGATTTATCGCTTCTGAAATACGACAGTAAATCAACAAATAATCAGTATTTCTATTTTTCTCAAACCCCATTCAAAAGCCAAACGCAGTACCTTTGAATCATGAAATACCAGTTGGGAGATACCATATTGATTTTGCATTCAAATGAAGAAGGCGAAGTGGTGGAAATCATTAATGAAAAAATGGTAATGGTAGAGGTGGATGGCGTTCGCTTTCCTGTCTATATGGACCAGATTGATTTTCCCTATTTCAAAAGATTTACTGAAAAGCAAATTGTGATTCCCAAAAAACAAAAAGTATATGTCGATAATCTAAAAAAAGAAGATGTTAATAAAAAAAACAAGGTCAGCTCCGGTGTATGGATTTCATTCTTGCCCGTTTTTGACAAAGACGTTTTTGACGATGATGTGGTAGAAAAATTTAAAATCTATTTGTCCAATCAAACAGCCGGTACGTATCATTTTTCTTATGATATAAAGTTTAAAGAAATACAGGATTTTGAATTAAACAACACCGTACTGCCTTTTAATGAATTTTACCTGCACGACATTCCTTTTGAAGATATGAATGATTCTCCAAAGTTTGAATTTGATTTTTCACTTACCCCTGTTGACAAAAAGAAGGCGCCTCATTTTGAAACATCTTTTAAAATTAAGGCAAAACAATTATTTCAGAAGATAGAAGAAATGAAATTCAAAAATGAGCCAACGTTTTCTTTCCTGCTATTTGATAAATACCCTGATAAAATGGAAGAGATAGTTCCCGAATATCATAATACGCAGGGAACGTTTTATAACGCATCAAGAATAAAAGAGAAACTGGAACCTGCCAGGTCTGTCGTGGATTTGCACATAGAAAAATTGGTCGATAACTGGAAGGGGCTGACCAATTTTGAAATTCTCAATATTCAATTGCACGAGTTTGAAAAATATTATCATCTTGCTGTTGTTCACAGGCAACCAAACCTCATTATTATCCATGGTGTAGGAACAGGAAAACTGCGCAATGAAATTCATGAAATTCTAAAAACGAAAAAAGAAGTAAGAACCTTTGCCAATCAGTATCACAGCAATTTTGGATTTGGAGCTACCGAGATTTTTTTCCAATATTAGTTTCCGCGCCTCCAAACAAAGATTCGTATCTTCGTAACTACTGCAAACGGGTTATCGCTCCTGCTTCCAAGGTAGGAGAGGAAAGTCCGGACAGTACAGAGCAACACACCGGTTAATAGCCGGTCCCGGTCCTGAGTTTATCGAAGAAACGGGAAGAAAGTGCCACAGAAAATAACCATCTATTTCGATAGATATCGAAATAGATAAGGGTGAAAACGTGAGGTAAGAGCTCACGATTATTGCGAGCAATTGCAATAATGGGCAAACCTTGTGTACTGCAATGCCACGTATATCAGTGCCTGAGGGTTGCTCGCCCGATGCTGAAGGGTAGGCAGCAAGATTGTTGCAGTAATGTAACAGCCAGATAAATGATAACCTTCTCTTTCCTTTTCGAGGGAAAGAGAAACAGAATCCGGCTTACAAGTTTGCAGTTAATGAATTAGAAAAGGGCAGCCAACGGGTTGCCTTTTCTATTTTGAAATGCTTATTAAATTTATAGAATTAAGTTCTATTCCTCGCCTTTTGACACGTCTTTCTTTGCCGGCTTATCGGCTTT
>JAHEZA010000059.1 GCA_023251335.1 Chitinophagaceae bacterium
CATTTCGATAATTTAAGTATTCAATTTTAAAAATCCACCATCAATTGGATAATCTGTACCGGTAATAAACGAAGCTTCATCACTGCATAAATATAAAGCCAAGGCCGCTATCTCTTCAGGCCTTGCCATTCTTCCAATAGGCTGTGTTTTCGATAATTTTTCAAACATTTCTTCTTCTTTACCCGGATAATTCTTTTGCAAAAATCCATCTACAAAAGGCGTATGAACTCTTCCGGGTGAAATAGAATTACATCTTATGTTTTCATCAATGTAATCTTTAGCTACTGACAAAGTCATCGCAGCTACTGCGCCTTTAGCCATTGAATAGGCGAACCTTTCGGGAATACCCACCCACGCGGCAACGGAGGCCATATTCAGTATAACGCCACTACCTTTTTTTTTCATAAGAGGAATCGAAGCAAACAAACAATTATAAACTCCTTTTACATTTACATTTACAATACGGTCAAAATCTTCTTCATTGGTTGTGCCTGCTTTTCCGATGTGTGCTATGCCTGCATTATTTATAAGGATATCATGAGGACCAATTTTTTCGAAAGTATTAATCACTTCTTTTTGGTTGGCCACATTGCAAGCGTGAGAAAAAACGTTGCCGCCACTCGCTTTGATTTCATCGACGGAGGATTTTGCACTTTCAGCGCTCAACTCGATTATGTGAACTTCAGCTTCCTGCTTTGCAAATAAAACGGCGATTGCTTTTCCAATTCCGCTGCCGGCGCCCGTTATGACTGCTTTTTTATTTTTTAGAGAGAACATTATATTGCTGATGGTGGAATGATTAAATAGTTATTCGGTTATTTGTTTTGAAGATATAAACAACAGCCATTTATTTGCCAGTTTTTGAATCTGCATTATTTCTGCGTTTACTGTGATTCCGCCCTTTCAGGAGTAGTGACTTACAAACTAACGCCTCGCTTCCACGGAATAAAATCATCCTGGTTTAATTGAACGGCTTTTGGAATTATTTCTCCACTTGCAGCCTTGATGCAATATTCCAGTATTTCTTCACCCATTTGTTCCACTGTCTTTTCTCCCTCAATTACCGGGCCTGTGTCTATGTCAATAATATCATGCATTCTTTTTGCCAGCTTTGAATTGGTAGCCAACTTAATTACAGGGCAAATTGGATTGCCTGTTGGCGTTCCCAGTCCTGTTGTAAATAAAATTAAAGTCGCTCCTGAAGCGGCTTTGCCGGTAGTAGCTTCCACATCATTGCCAGGTGTACACACGAGATTCAAACCCGGCTTTGTAGCGGGTTCAGTGTAATCCAATACATCAACTACCGGAGAAGTACCTCCTTTTTTCGCAGCGCCTGCCGATTTTATCGCATCAGTGATTAAACCGTCTTTGATATTTCCCGGTGAAGGATTCATGTAGAAACCCGAACCCACAGCATGTGCCTGCTCGTCGTACGTTTGCATAAGATGAATAAATTTTTCGGCACTCTTTTCCTCTACACACCTGTCTATTAAATTTTGCTCTACGCCACACAATTCGGGGAATTCTGCCAGCAATACTTTTGCGCCCAACGCCACCAATAAATCTGCGGTGTACCCCACAGAAGGGTTAGCCGAAATACCACTAAAACCATCGCTGCCACCACATTTTACGCCTACAGCCAATTTACTTAATGGTGCCGGTTTTCTCTCCTGCTTATTTACTTCTATTAGATTTTTAAAGGTTTCCCGAATCGCAAGTGATATTAACTTTTCTTCATTTTGTATTTGTTGCTGCTGGTAAATTAAAAATGGTTTGTCAAAATCCGGATTAAGCTTTTTTACATCGTCCTTTAAATCATTGACCTGCAGATGCTGACATCCAAGACTTAAAACCGTTACTCCTGCAACATTTGGATGATTTGCATAAGCCACTAATAATTTACCAAGCATTTCAGAATCTTGTCTCGTACCTCCGCAACCTCCCTGGTGATTCAAAAATTTTATTCCATCAATATTTTTAAAAACACGGTTGCCTGTTGGATCAGGAGCAAGCGTAAGTTCAAATTTATTTATGTCTTCGTTTTCTTCATACGCGTTTACCAACTCATGCGTGAAGGATTTATATTTGTCAGTAACGCCATAGCCCAATTCATTTTGCAGCGCTTCACGTATTACATCCATATTCCTATTTTCACAAAAAACTGTTGGAATAAAGATCCAATAATTGGCAGTGCCTACTCTGCCATCACTTCTATGATAACCATTAAAGGTTTTATTAGCGAATTTGCTTACATCTGGTGCTTGCCAGTGAGGCTTTATACCCCTGTAAGAATAGGGCTGGGCAGCATGTTTTATATTTTCTACCGAAACACGGCTTCCCTTTTCAACATCCATTTGTGTTTTTCCAACCAATACGCCATACATGATAATTTCTTCGCCCGCTTTCATATCATTTTCAAAGAATTTATGCTTCGCCGGAATATTTTCTTTTAATAAATATTCGGTTCCATTCCAGTGCACGATATCATTTTTTCTCAGATCGGCCAAGGCAACAATAACATTATCTTTTGGATGGATTTTTAAAGTTTGTGCTTTTTTTTCAGAATTCAATTTAGTATCCATGATTTTTAAAATTCGTATATTTTATTTTTTTTAAGATGCCATACCTGCTGCGTTAATCAATATTCAATTTTTAATATTTATTGTTCAATGTTCAACTTTATAGCCCTTCCAACCGTACCAGGCCACCACAATAAAACATACTAACGGTATAGCATAGGCGTAATTAATAGAATATTTATCTGTGATAAGCCCCATTGCATAGGGAACCAATGCCCCACCTACTATCGACATAATAATAAAAGATGATGCTTTCTTAGTATGATGCCCGAGATCCTTTATTCCCAAAGCAAAAATGGTAGGGAACATTATAGATTCAAAAAAGAAAATGGCCATCAGCGAATACACAGAAATCATGCTATAATCGCCGATAACAATCATAGATAAAAAAATATTGATGACCGCGTAAAAAAATAACAGTTTATTAGGCGCAATAATTTTCATCAAAGCCGTACCTACAAAGCGGCCTATCGTAAATAATATCAAAGCTACACCGAGCAAATACGCAGCTTTGGTGTTATCAATTCCCTTCCCCGGTTCCGTGCAATAATTGATAAATAATGCAGCCACTCCTACTTGCGCAGCCACGTAAAAAAACTGTGCAATAATGGATCCCGTAAAATTGCTATGGCCAAACAATGGCTTCTTATCCAGCACTTCTGAAGAAACTAATTTACTTTCTTTTATTTCAGGCAAATGTGTACGAAAAAAAAATCCTGCAATCACGAGCACTACTCCCCCGATTACAAGATATACCATCTTTACAGAATCCAGATTCCCGGCAACACCTTTATCTCCAAAAAATAAATTAGCTCCAATTACCGGGCCGATGAATGAACCAACTCCGTTAAAACACTGGGCAAGATTTAAACGAAATTCTGATGTCTCAGGTTTGCCAAGCACCGTAATATACGGATTGGCCGCGGTTTCGAGGCACGCAAGCCCTGATGCCAGAATAAATAGCGCGACCAGGAAGAAATTAAAATTAGCTTGCTGCGAAGCAGGATAAAATAAAAAAGCGCCAAAAGCATATAATAACAATCCAAGAATAATTCCTTTTTTATAGCCAAACTTATTCATGAATAATCCTGCGGGCAATGCGATTAAAAAATACGCACCGAAATAGGCGGCCTGCAATAAGGTTGACCTTGCTGTAGTGATTTTCAATGCTTCCTGGAAATGCTTATTTAACACATCAAGCAGGCCATACGCCATTCCCCAAAGAAAAAATAAACTGGTAACTAAAATCAGCGGAAACAAATAATTATTGCTACTTCCGGTTTTAGGTTCAGAAACAGATACAGTTGGTGAGGATAAGGCCATAGAATTTTTTTTATAAAAATTAAAGTTCAAAAATTTTATTCATTAATTTCCATTTCTCTCCCGGTTTAGCGCCGGGAAGCGCCTGCTGATATTTCCACATAAGATTTTCCCATTCCTGTACCTTGGGATTATGATTATCCATTTCGTTTTTTTTATCGAAAGAAAAGTTTTCATTAGTTTCCATGATCATAAAAAGACGATTCGATACCCGGTAAATTTCCATGGCAGTAATTCCTGAATTCCTGATAGAATCAAGAATCTCAGGTGATAGTTTTCGATGATAGCTTTCATATTCGGCAATTAAACGATCATCATTTTTTAAATCAAGAGCCAGACAATATTTCATGTTTCCTGTTTTTTAAAAAAATAAATATCCCGAAATCTGTCTTAAAATTGGGTACAAATTAAATCATTGCAAACTAATATCTATATGCAATATTATCTTTCTCTTGCATTATATTACCTTTCTATTCCGTTACATTACCTTTATAGCCGCAAATTTGATTATGAAGATTCTTCAAACAGAAATAAGCCCTGTTATTAGCAGTCACTTGTCTTTAATTGAACGGGACGATGCTTTTTTCAAAGCGCCATTTCATTTTCATCCCGAGATGGAACTGGTATATATTCTTGAAAGTTTTGGCAAAAGAATTATTGGCGATGCCATTGAACCGTTCTCGCCAGGCGATATGGTTTTTATCGGCAGCAACCTTCCTCACATCTGGATGAATGATGAAATATTTTTCAAAGACAATTCCGATCTTAAAGCAAAAGCAATTGTTTTTTATTGCAACAAAAATGTTTTCGGCCAGGGCTTTTATGAAATGAAGGAAGCGATCAGGCTAAAAGATTTTTTCCAGAGAGCAGAGAAAGGAATGCGAATTAACGGAACTACAAAAGAAACAATTGCAAAAAAACTAAAAACCCTTTTGCATAAAAAAGATTTTGAGAAAGTAATCGGGTTGTTTGAAATTCTGCACATTCTGTCACAGTCTGATGATATAAACTTTATCACCAGCGATGGGTATAATGCACAATTAAACTATTCTGAAACGGATCGTCTTTCAAATGTTTATAAATATGTTCAAACCCATTTTAAGGAAGATATCAACCTGGATACTATTGCGGGCATCTCCAACCTTACGCCACAATCATTTTGCAGACTTTTCAAAAAAAGAACCGGCAAAAGTTTTGTAGAATATCTCAACGAAGTGCGGATCGCTACTGCCTGTAAATATTTATTAGATACCGATTGGAGCATTTCTGAAGTTGCCTATAACAGCGGCTACAAAACAGTTTCCAATTTTAATAAATTATTCAAAAACATAACGGGTTACAGCCCCACTCTATATAAAGAGAAAGCGTCCTGAAAAACGGAACCCGTCCAAAATATCCAATTATTAAAGTGTGAGTCTTACATTCTTGCCGGAACTTTTATTCCGAGGAGTTGCAGTGCGCTTTTGATGATATGAGCCGTCATAACACTCAACCGTAAACGCAAATTTTTCTTTTCTGTATTTTCTGCGTTGGCCACAGAATGTTCGGCATAAAATGAATTATATAGCTTGGCAAGATTAAAAACGTAGTTAGCAATAAGAGATGGATTCATCTCGTCAGCCGCGTCACTAACGGTTCCTGCATATTTTTCAAGAAAAAGAATTAATTGCCGCTCAAGTGGAAGCAATTTACTAATGTCGGATGTCTCATCTCCGATAACTGATCCCTCACTGTCCACTTTTCTCAAAATGGATTGTATTCTCGCATAAGTGTATTGCACAAACGGCCCGGTGAATCCATGAAAATCTATACTTTCTTCCGGGTTGAAGACCATCCGCTTTTTCGGATCTACTCTCAATAAATAAAACTTCATCGCACCAAGTCCGAGAATTTCATACAGTTCACGCAATTCATCCGCAGAAAAATCATTAACCTTGCCCAATTCTTTTGTATGCTTTTCAGCAGTAGCCACCATTTCCTCAACAATGTCATCTGCATCTACAACAGTGCCTTCACGGCTTTTCATTTTGCCCGTTGTTAGTTCTACCATACCGTAACTCAAATGGAAAATTTCATCTGCAAAGGGAAAACCAAGCTTCCTGATAATTTCTTTCAATACTTTCATGTGATATAACTGTTCATCGCCAATCACATAAATACTTTTGTCCAAATGATATTCTTCAAATTTTTGTATCGCCAGGCCAATATCCTGCGTGATATAAACCGAAGTGCCATCTCCACGCAACACTAATTTTTCATCCAGGTTTTCGGCCGAAAGATCAATCCATACACTGCCATCTTCTTTCTTAAATAAAATATTTTTTTCCAAACCTTCCCGTACAAAATCTTTTCCCAGCAAATACGTATTGCTCTCATAAAATGTATGGTCAAAATCGCTGCCGATTCTTTTGTACGTTTCGTCAAAACCCTTGTAAACCCAGCTATTCATCGTCTTCCATAATTCAATTACTCCAGGGTTTCCCTGCTCCCAGTCAAGCAACATTTGTTGGGTTTTCTTCATTATCGGCGCTTCTTTTTCAGCCTGCTCTTTCGTACTCCCGGATTTGATCAGTTCCTCAACTTCCTTTTTATATTCATCATTGAATTTTACATAATAATCACCGACGAAATGGTCACCTTTTTCCTTGACAGAGTCCGGAGTAGCGCCATCCGCAAATTGTTGCCATGCGATCATGCTTTTGCAAATGTGAATCCCCCTGTCGTTTACTACAGCGCTTTTGATCACTTCGCTTCCATTGGCTTTTAAAATTTCAGCAACGCTCCATCCCAGGAAAATATTTCTTAAATGTCCGAGATGCAACGGCTTGTTGGTGTTAGGCGAAGAATATTCCACCATGACTCTTTTTTGATTGGCGGGTTGTTTGCCATAATTTTCATCATTGTAATGCTGAAGCAAAATGGCTGTTAATTGTTCGTCTGCTATCTGTAGGTTTAAAAAACCTTTGATCACATTATAAGAAGAAAACAACTCCGGGTAATTATTTAATAATAATTTTCCCAATTCATGGCCCAAGACTTCCGGCGATTTTTTCAGTGCCTTTACCAGGGCGAAAAGCACAATGGTATAATCGCCCTCAAACTCGGGCTTGGTTTCATTGATTTGAAAATCTTTTTTAAAAAATTCCTGCCCGTATAATGCGGATAAACTTTTTATCGCCGCAGATTGTATGATGGAGGTGAATGACATATTGCGAAAATAGAATAATTGGGCGAATCGTTTATTGGGTAATTGGTTTATTGGTTTATTAGTTTATTGGATGAATAGGATTCATTGATATTTATGGGTTTACTGGCCCGGCCAGGTTTTGATACTGGATGCGGATGCTGGATACTGGATGCTGGAACATTGAACATTGAACATTGAGCATTGAACATTGATTCTTCATGCTTGATTCTTGATTTTTGGTTCTTGTTTCTTGATTTTTGATTTTTGATTTTTGCTTCTTGATCCTTTAACATTGAGCATTGAAATTTGCCTTCCGCCTTCTGTCTTCCGCATTTCGCCTTTTCCCTCTTCTTCTTTATTCTTACCTTTGCGCCTCTAAAAAAATGATGGCGTATGATAAGTGTAAATAATGTAACCCTGGCGTATGGCAAACGGGTGTTGTTTGACGAAGTAAATCTGAATTTTGTTAAAGGAAATTGTTATGGAATTATTGGCGCCAACGGCGCAGGTAAGTCAACAATTCTAAAAATAATCAGCGGCGAAATAGAACCCAATAAAGGCTCCGTAAGCATTACTCCGGGCGAGCGCATGGCTGTGCTAAGGCAGGACCAGTTTGAATTTGACGAGGTTTCCGTGTTGCATACCGTAATGATGGGGCATAAAAAAATGTGGGCTACCATGGTGGAGAAAGATGCCATTTATATGAAAGAAGATTTTAGTGAGGAAGATGGGATGAAAGCAGGCCATCTCGAAGCTGAATTTGGCGAAATGGGCGGCTACACTGCAGAAAGCGATGCAGCTACTTTGTTGGATGAATTAGGTGTGCCTGATGATATTCATTATACATTGATGAAGGACGTAGCGGCCAATATGAAAGTGCGTGTTTTGCTGGCACAGGCCTTATTCGGAAATCCCGATATTTTATTGTTAGATGAGCCAACGAACAACCTTGACGTCACTACCATTTCATGGCTCGAAAATTTCCTGGCCGATTATCAAAACATTGTATTGGTGGTGAGCCACGACCGTCACTTTTTGGACGCCGTATGTACTCACGTAGCTGACGTAGATAAACAAAAAATAAAAATATATACCGGTAACTACACATTCTGGTACGAGAGCAGCCAGTTGGCAGCAAGGCAGGCTACGGATAAAAATAAAAAGACGGAGGAAAAGAAAAAAGACCTTTTGGAATTCATCGCACGATTCAGTGCCAATGCTTCTAAAAGCAAACAGGCTACTTCAAGAAAGAAGGCGCTCGACAAACTGGTTTTTGAAGACATAACCCCAAGCAACCGGAAATATCCCGGGATTATTTTTAAGCCTGAAAGAGACCCGGGCAACCAGATATTGAATGTCCAGAAACTATCAAAAAGTGTTGAAGGAAAAACCCTTTTCAATAATGTAAATTTTGATGTAGTAAAAGGACATAAAATTGCTTTTTTAAGTCGCGATCCTGTGGCACTCACTTCATTTTTTGAAATTATCAATAAGAGGATGAAGGCTGATAGCGGAAGATATGAATGGGGAACTACAATTACTACGGCTTATCTGCCAAATGACAATACTGAATTTTTCACAAACAAGCTTACTTTAATGGATTGGCTGCGCCAATATGTACCTGAACATTACACAGATGTAGATGAAGATTTTCTGCGTGGCTTTTTGGGTAAAATGTTGTTTAGCGGCGACGAAGTAAATAAGAAAACAAACGTGTTGAGTGGTGGTGAAAAAGTAAGATGTATGATCAGCAGAATGATGTTGCAAAATCCGAATGTGGTAATGCTCGATGAGCCAACCAACCACCTGGACCTGGAAAGCATCACTGCGTTTAACGATGGAATGATCACTTTTCCAGGAATCGTTTTGATGACCACCCACGATCACCAGTTTATGCAAACCGTTGCCAACCGTATTATAGAGATCACACCAAAGGGCATCATTGACAGGCTTTGTACTTATGATGAATACCTGGAAGATGAAAGGATAAAAGTGTTGCAGGAAGAGATGTACGCATAGTGAAATTTTTGTTACGTACTAAAAAGTTTTCTAAAAAATTTATCCCATTTAATAAAAACCGGGCCTATTAAACAAGCCCGGTTTTCCTTTATAATAGTTTTGACAGCAATTACAGTAAACAAGCTTTTAATTCAAATTTCTACTCAGCGGAAATAATTCCTGCAATTCGTTTTTTTCTTAAAATAAATTTTCGATCAACTATCTTTATACTATACTTTCAAATTTTTTAATATTTTATTTTCACTAATTAATTTTTATTTATGAAATG
>JAHEZA010000486.1 GCA_023251335.1 Chitinophagaceae bacterium
TTTCTTGCACCTTCTATTACCTTATCTATATTTCCTTCCCTGCGATATTGTTCATACACTTCCTGCGTGGTGCCATCAAGAGAAATAATCAATCTGTCCAATCCACTTTCTACTGTTTTGCGCGCCATCTCATCTGTAAGAAAATGCCCGTTGGTAGAAGTGGCCGTATATAACCCCTTGGAGGATGCATAAGAAACCATTTCCAAAAAGTTTTTATTGAGATAAGGCTCGCCCTGGAAATAAAATATCAGGTAAAGAATGTCTTTGTAAATATCATCGATCGTTTGAAAGAAAAAATCCTTCTTCAGCATTCCTCGCGGACGCGTAAATTCTCTTAATCCGCTGGGACATTCGGGACACTTTAGATTACATGAAGTGGTAGGCTCAAAAGAAATAGAAACCGGTAAGCCCCATTGTACCGGTTTCTTTAATAATCTTGTAATGTAATAGCTTGAGTAAACCTTTGCCGCGTTCCACAGCCTTCTTATCGTAAGTTTAGACAAGAAGTTCATGCTGTCATTAAAATTTACCATTGGCATGCATCAAAGGTAACATCTAAATGCCGGACAAAGTTGACTTACAATGAATTTCGATCAGCCAAATCATCGGTTTTTTCCTTTTTCGAAGAATCAACAGTTGCCAGTTGTATCAGAGCGGGCTCTTCAAAATTGAGGTGGCCTTTAAGGAAATTATCATAATTGTTCGCGATCACATTTAACGCGATAAACCTTAACACGAAAAGCCTCGTTTCCTGTGGCAAGTATTTTTTTATATCCCAGAAGGTAGGATTTTTTTTGCCGGTTTTTTTCATATCTGATGCAACACGGCCGGGCCCACAATTATAAGAAGCAACTGCCAATAGCATATCTCCGTCAAAATAATCTAATTGATCGCTAAAAAACTTTGCTGCCGCAATGGTAGATTTCGTAAAGTTCTTCCGCTCATCAAATTCTCCGCCTGTACGCAAACCATATTCTCCGGCAAGCTCGCTCATGAACTGCCAATAGCCCACCGCGCCAACTCTTGAAACGGCATTGCCATTAAAGTTGGATTCAAGCGCCGGAAGCATTTGTAATTCATCTGGTACATCATACTTATCAAAAATGGCCACCGCCCTTGGGAAAAACTTCTTTCCCTTGTTAAACATGTGAATAATATACTCTCTTTCTTTTCTGGAATATTGCTTCACATAGGCGACACTTTTTTCACGTTCGTCTGCAAGTATCGAAGGATAAACCACCCTATGAGGATTCCTCACGAGTGTTTTTTGAAAACGGACTTCGGATGATATCGTATCAGCAGGAAATGAACTATCTCCTGATCTATGTGCTAAACCAATTAGGTTTTTTGCTGAAGTGCTAAAGCCAATTATAAAAAAGATTATAATCAACGTTAATAAGCTCTTTGATTGAATACTTTTCATAAAGAAATTTTTTCGTCAAAAATTTATTTCACGTTATTACATAACGCCGGTTTCCAGTAGGCACCGGTTTTCAAAAGATTGGGATTTGGTTTGTGGGATTTATATCAAAAAAAAAGTATGAACTTTAATCTTGCCTGCTTTGTATTGCAAAAAGTATGCGAATCTAATAAACGAAAGACTAAAATGCAAGCTTTGGCGTTCAATTTAATGAATTAATAAAGCTATGGGAAAAATATTCATTTGCCTAATTTTCTTATTTTCAACTGCTTATGCACAGGATATAACCTATGAATCTAATATCATAAAAAAAACCAAAGAAATTTCTTTGTTGGAAAGTCAGGCACTTTTCCACCTAAAAAAAACGGCAAAAAGCACTGAATCGTCTAACAATTTTGATGTGAAATATTACAGGTGCAAATGGCAAACGGATCCGGCTAAGCGTTTTATCAAAGGAGAAATAAGTTCTTCCTTTATTATTTCGGCAGATGCAGAGAACATAGTTTATGATCTTTCGGATTCCTTAGTTGTAGATAGCGTAAAAGAAGGAAATGGATTGCTTTCCTTTAGCCAGTCGGATAACACGTTAAAAATTAATTTTAACAACTTAAAACCAAAAGGAGCTTTTGATTCTCTAACTGTCTTTTATCAGGGCGTTCCGCCAAATAGTGGTTTTGGTTCATTCGTAAATTCGGTTCATGACAATGTTCCGGTGATGTGGACTTTGAGCGAGCCATACGGCAGTCGAGATTGGTGGCCGTGTAAAAACGGGCTGGATGACAAAGCAGATTCAATTGATGTTTATATTACGGCTCCAGCTCAATATGCTGCTGTTTCAAATGGCTTGCGCGAAAGTGAAATTATTGACGGCCCAAATAAAATTACCCATTGGAAACACAGGTATCCTATTGCATCGTACCTGGTTTGTATGGCAGTAACTAATTATTCGGAATTTACAAATCATATTCAAATAGGAAATACAAATTTGCTGATGCAAACCTTTTGTTATCCGGAAAGCCTTGCATTATTTCAAAACAATACGCCGCTTGTTTTAAATCAATTACAATTTTATAGTAACATTTTTGGGCCATACCCTTTTATAAAAGAAAAATACGGACAGGTGCAATTTGGCTGGGCCGGAGGAGAAGAGCACCAAACTTCCACATTCATTGTATCGCCTGACGAAGCGCTGATGGCGCACGAACTAGGTCATCAGTGGTTTGGCGATAAAGTAACCTGCGCTTCATGGCAGGATATCTGGCTCAATGAAGGATTTGCAACCCACCTTGCCAGCATGTATATGGAGCATACATATCCGCTATCAGTAAGCAATACAAGAAAAGCAGAAATTGACAGAATAACTTCGTTTACTGATGGATCAGTATTTGTAACTGACACTGCCGATGGGAGCCGCATTTTCGATTTCAGGCTTACCTACTTAAAAGGTTCTCATCTTTTATATATGTTGAGATGGATATTAGGTGATTCTGTTTTCGTTAATGGGGCGAGAAATTATTTGAATGATTCTTCACTCAGCTATGGCTTTGCAAGAACAAAAGATCTACAAAGAAATTTGGAAAAGGTGAGTGGCGTTGATCTTAA
>JAHEZA010000487.1 GCA_023251335.1 Chitinophagaceae bacterium
GCTTTAAAATACAGTTGCCCGGTTTTTCATATTTTCAAAAGTATAAAAAATTTTAAGTTAGATTTGAACCAATTAAGAAATAGCAAAATTTACTCTTTTACTGGTAAGAAAAATCGATAGAATTTAGAAAAGGACAAGATGGCTGGTTCTGCTTTATCGATATCGTTTGCGTAAATAAAATTGGGCTATTGCATTGCAATTAATAATTATAGTCTTACCCTTGTAAGCGTTTAGGGAAACAGTTTGGCAGATGACGCCATAAAATGTGATTACATAAGAGAATATTTTTTATGAATTATAAAATGGAACAAACATGGAGATGGTTCGGACCATCTGACCCTGTTACGTTGGGTGATATAAGACAAACAGGTGCTACTGGTATTGTCACCGCGTTGCATCACATTCCTCACGGTGAAGTATGGGCCAAAGAAGAGATTTATAAACGAAAAGAAGAACTTGAAAATGCAGGCTTCAGATGGAGCGTGGTGGAAAGCATCACAGTGCATGAAAACATAAAAACAAGATCAGGAAACTATAAAGATTATATAGAAAAATATAAAACTTCCATTCGTAATGTTGCAGCGTGTAATATTCCGGTAATCACGTATAATTTTATGCCTGTGAACGACTGGACACGTACATCTCTTAATCATAGAATGACGGATGGTTCACTGGCATTATATTTTAACTGGGTTGACCTGGCCGTTTTTGATCTGTTTATTCTGAAAAGGAAAAATGCGGACCTGTCGTATTCGAAAGATGTTTTACAAAAAGCGGAAGAGCGCTTTAAAAAATATTCTCAAGAACAGTTGGAAGATCTCGCGGGCGTTGTCATGTTTGGCATCCCTGGCGAACAGAAAATGACGACGGCTGATATGGCGAAGAAGCTCGAATTATATACAGATATACATGTCGATTCATTACGGGACAACCTTGTTGAATTTCAAAGAGAGATAAGCGCTGTAGCTGAAGAGTGTGGAGTTTTACTGGCCATTCATCCGGACGATCCACCCTTTCCAATTCTTGGTCTTCCAAGGATAGTAAGTAGCATGGATGACTTTGATTATTTTTTGAACAAAGTAAATAATAAGGCTAACGGTGTTTGTTTCTGTACGGGTTCGCTCGGCGCCTCCGCAGAAAATAAGTTAACGGATATGGTTAAACGAATAGGGGAGAAGATACATTTTGTACATTTAAGAAATGTTACAAAAGACGAAGAAGGTAATTTTTACGAAGCAGACCATCTCGGCGGTGATAATGATATGTATTCGATAGTGAAAGAAATATCCGGCCTTCAGCAAAAATTTAAAAAATCAATTCCCTTCCGTCCGGACCATGGCCACCAGATGATGGATGATTTAAACAAAGTTTCTAATCCCGGATATTCTGCTATTGGACGGATGAGAGGGCTTGCTGAAATACGGGGGCTTGAAATAGGAATACTCGGGTCATAAAAACATTAGTTATATTTAAAGTAATTTTTAATCGAAAAACAAAAATTTACAGAAACATATTTATTCATTTTAAAAATAACTTAATGCCTGAAATGATACCAAACAGCGCTGTTTATTCAAATTCGGATTCTATCAGTGAAAAAGTCGGCAAATACAGATGGACTATATGTTCTTTATTATTTTTTGCAACGACTATTAATTACCTGGATAGGTCGGTGATCAGTTTACTAAAAAATGATCTTGAAATAAAATTCAACTGGACTGAATCTGACTATTCAGACATTGTAATTGCATTTCAGTTTTCCTACGCGATTGGTATGTTGATAGCCGGAAGATTTATTGATAAAGTGGGAACCAAAATCGGTTATGCGGTAGCGTTAGCACTTTGGAGTTTTGCATCGATGGGGCATGCACTGGTAAAGAGTACGGTTGGTTTTTTGATCGCCAGGTCTGCTTTAGGTATCAGCGAAGCCGGTAATTTTCCTGCTGCAATAAAAACTACTGCCGAATGGTTTCCAAAAAAAGAAAGAGCTTTTGCTACAGGAATTTTTAATTCCGGAGCCAACATCGGAGCGATACTGGCGCCGCTTACGGTTCCCTTTATTGTAGTAAACTGGGGTTGGCAGGAGGCTTTTATATTTACGGGCGCATTCGGGTTGATATGGTTGATATTTTGGTTTATATATTATGAAATTCCCGCCAAACAAAAAAGGTTATCTAAGAAAGAATTTGATTATATCCATAGCGACCTGGATGAGGCTGAAAACGCGCCGGGCAGTTCCGAACTCAACACAGATATTGAAATTAACAAGAGAGTACCGTGGATTAAATTATTGAAATATAACCAGACATGGGCTTTCATTATGGGGAAATTTCTTACCGACCCTATATGGTGGTTTTATCTCTTTTGGCTTCCGGCTTTTTTAACCGCGCAGTATGGTATTGAGGGGACAGAAATGGCATTGCCTGTTGCCCTGGTTTATACCATGTCAACTGTTGGAAGTATTTGGGGCGGATGGTTGCCTATGTATTTTATTAAGAAAGGCTGGCCGGTCTTTCGTGCTCGTAAAATATCCATGTTAATCTATGCTCTCCTGGTGCTACCGGTAGTTTTTGCCCAATACCTCGGCGCTATGAATATGTGGCTTGCCGTGATCATCATCGGAATCGCTACGTCAGCGCATCAGGCGTGGTCTGCAAATATATTTACAACCGTATCGGATATGTTTCCCAAGAAAACAGTGGCTTCTGTGACCGGTATGGGTGGAATGGCGGGGGCCTTGGGAGGAATTCTGATTGCCTTCCTCGCAGGGAAATTATTCGATCATTTTAAATCGATAGGCAACCTGGATGCAGGGTATTACATCATGTTTATTATTTGCGGCTGTGCTTATCTGTTAGCTTGGGTTTTGATGCATTTTCTTGCGCCGAGATTGAAGAGAATAGATTTTGAGTAGGAACGAGAAAAGACGAATATGAAGAAGGGAAAATAAAAAAGCGGGGAGCCAAAAAGCAAAGAACGAGAAGCAAGAAAAAAGAAATCAATTTTTTTAGAATCA
>JAHEZA010000488.1 GCA_023251335.1 Chitinophagaceae bacterium
CGTGATCTTTGAAGAAGAAACTCCGTTAGATCTCATCAAAATAATAAAACCTGATGTATTGATAAAGGGCGGCGATTATACCGTTGACACTATTGTTGGAGCAAAGGAAGTTTTGGATGCGGGCGGCAAGGTGGAAATTATTCCTTTAAAAGCAGGCTTCTCGACAACTGGAATCATAGATAAGATTTCAACAAGTTAATTAATGTAACTAACATGCATAAACGTAAAACAATTGTAAGAGATATCAGCTGGCTTGCTTTTAATGGAAGAGTGCTCCAGGAAGCCGGGGATCAAACCGTGCTGCTGAGGGAAAGGATCCGTTTTTTGGGAATTTTATCTAACAACCTGGATGAGTTTTTCCGCGTACGGGTTGCCACCCTGAAGCGTATGATAGAATATGGCAATAAAATGAATTTCCACCTGGAAGAATCGCCCGAACAAATACTTGACGAAATAACTTTTAAAGTCACCAATCAGCAAAATCAGTTTAACCGTACCTGGAATATTATTACGGAAGAATTAAATAAACAAAAAATATTTATTTTAACCGACAACCAGTTAAATAAGCAGCAACAAGAATACGTACTCAATTATTTTGATGAATATGTAAGAATTAATATTGTTCCGTTGATGATTGAAAATCTACAGGCTTTTCCAACGCTGAGCGACAAATCAATTTACCTTGCCTGTAAATTATCCAAGAAGGATGGAACGGTGCCCCAGCGATATGCGCTGGTTTCTGTACCACGAAGGTTAGCAAGATTTGTAATATTGCCGCCGAAGGAAAACAATCAATATATCATTTTACTGGAAGATATAATCAGGTATTGCCTTCCACAGATATTTTCTTTTTTTGGCTACGATACTTTTTCTTCCGACATTATCAAAGTGACGCGCGATGCCGAAATAGATATTGATAACGATATCTCTACTTCGCTAATTCAAAAAATAGAAAAGGGTTTAAAGAACCGTAAAAAAGGAAAACCGGTGCGGTTCATATTTGATAAAGAGATTGACACCGGATTACTGAATTATCTTACAAAAAGGCTTGGCTTATCAGGCAAAGACAATATACAAGCCGGCGAACGGATTCATAATTTT
Organism: Chitinophagaceae bacterium; assembly: GCA_023251335.1. Classification (GTDB taxonomy): domain Bacteria; phylum Bacteroidota; class Bacteroidia; order Chitinophagales; family Chitinophagaceae; genus Ginsengibacter. The sequence goes on from JAHEZA010000488.1 coordinate 1,102, forward strand.
AAAGATTTTATGAATTTCCCTGCCTCTGTTTTTCAAAAAAAGAATCCGAGAAAAAAACCATTTATACATCCGCTCTTGCGAAACGTAAACAGCGTAATGGAAGTTATTTTGCAGCGGGATATTCTTTTGAATTTCCCCTATCATTCTTTTGACTCACTTATTGATGTATTGCGTGAAGCTGCGATCGCGCCTAATGTAGTGAGTATTAAAATAACCTGCTACCGGTTGGCTGCAGAATCAAATATCATCAACGCACTTACCAACGCGGTAAGGAATGGAAAGTCAGTAACTGTTATCCTTGAATTAAGAGCCAGGTTTGACGAAGAAGCGAATATTGAATGGAAAGAAAGGCTTGAAGACGCAGGTGTGAAGGTATTTGTAGGGCTGCCCAACATGAAAGTTCATGCAAAAATTTGTCTTATCAAAAAAAGAACTAACAAACATACTGTTGAATATGGATTTATCAGTACCGGGAATCTTAATGGAAAAACCAGCTTCGTTTACGGCGATCACTGCCTGCTAACCAGTAACAAGCAAATAATGGCTGATATTAAAAGAGTGTTTAATTACCTGGAAAATCCAAAAAATATTCAAGCGCTTAAACGATGCAAACATCTTTTGGTAAGCCCCTTGCACATGCGTAAGCAGATCATTTCGTTGGTAAATAAAGAAATCAGGAATGCCAAAGCAAAAAAGACGGCTTCCATTATTTTGAAATTAAATTCATTAAGTGATGAAGAAATGATTCTGAAACTTTATGAAGCTGCAAGAGCAGGCGTAAAAATCAAGATGGTGATAAGAGGTATATGCTGCATGCTTACCGAAAGTAAAAAGTTTAAAGAAAAAGTGAAGGCGATCAGCATTGTGGATGAATACCTGGAGCACGCCAGGGTAATGATATTTCATAATGGCGGAAAAGAAAAATACTTTATCTCATCAGCCGATTGGATGGTAAGAAACCTGGATCACCGCATAGAAGTAGCAAGCCCTGTTTATGATAAAATGATTCAACAGGAATTGAAGGATATCCTTCACATACAATTACACGATAACGTAAAAGCAAGAATCCTTGATAACGAACTTTCAAATAAATATGTCGATCCCGATGGCGCAAAGAAAATTCGTTCGCAAATAGAAACTTATAATTATCTTTTAAAGAAAAAATATTAAGATTTGAGATTAGCAGCAATAGATATTGGAAGCAATGCCGCAAGGCTACTGATAACGCAGGTAAGCGTTGATGACAACAATAAACCAACGTTCACAAAACTTTCGCTGGTAAGAGTACCTTTAAGGCTTGGGTTCGATGTATTTGACACCGGTAACATATCTTCTCATAAAATAAACTTACTACTTCAAACAATGAAAGGGTTTTTAAACCTCTCGGCAGCCTTTGAAGTAAAAGTCATGAAGGCCTGTGCTACTTCTGCCATGCGCGACGCGTCTAATACGGCTGACGTAATTTCTCTTGTAAAAGAAAAAACAGGAATTGAAATCGAAGTAATTTCAGGAACCGAGGAAGCTTCACTTGTTTTTGAAAATCACATTGCTGAAAATTTAGATAAAGATTACTCGTACTTATATATTGACGTTGGCGGAGGAAGTACGGACGTTACCTTTTTCAGCAACAACGCTATAATTTTTAAAGAGTCGTTTAATATTGGCACAATCAGGGTCTTGAAAAACCAGGTAACAAATGAAATGTGGAATGAAATGAAAAGCGTTATCAAATCACGGACGAAAGATTTTAAAACCGTTACAGCTATCGGTTCTGGCGGAAATATCAATAAAATATTTTCATTAAGCAAACGAAAAGATGGCAAACCACTGACCCTGAATTTGATCCGAAATTATTATAAAGTGATGAATAACGTTTCCCTGGACGAAAGAATCAGTATTTATAAACT
>JAHEZA010000489.1 GCA_023251335.1 Chitinophagaceae bacterium
TGTTGGGCGCAAGTGTAACCAATATCGTCACATTGCTGTCTAAAGATTTTTTAAAACTTGTCATTGTAGCCATCGTCATCGCTTCGCCGCTGGCCTGGTTTGTTATGAATAAGTGGTTGCAAAGTTTTGCATACAGGATTAATATTAGCTGGATCTATTTTGTAATAACCACTATAGTGGCCATGTTGATTGCATTCATCACTATAAGTTTCCAGGCAATAAAAGCAGCAGTCGCCAATCCTGTGGAAAGTTTGAGAAGTGAGTGATTAATGTGCTGACGTACTAATTAGAAAATGTGAAATTGGAAAATAAAAATTCAGGTTATTTATTGGTTTACTATATGTAACAGTAGTCTATAAACGAAAATAAAAATGTTCAAAAATTATTTCAAAATCGCATTAAGAAATCTAAACCGAAATAAGGTTTTCTCGTTCATCAATATCGCAGGATTGGCGCTGGGACTTGCTTGTGCTATGCTGATTATTTTATATGTAAAAGATGAAGTAAGCTATGACCGGTTTCATAAAGATGTGAGGCAAATTTACCGCATTACATCCATGATGAGTTTTGGCGGCGAGGAACATAAAGATGGAAACACGGGTTTTTTACAAGGTCCGAGATTTACTCAAAATGTTCCCGGCATTGAATCTTTTGTTCGTATTCAAAGTGGAACAGAAGATGTGAGAATGGGATCAGAAATCGAGTCCCGCGATCTGCTGTATGTTGATTCAAGTTTCTTCTCTGTATTTACTTTCCCATTAATAAGCGGCAATCCTAAAAACTGTTTAACAGAACCACATTCCATCGTTTTAACAGAAGATGCTGCAAAAAAGCAATTCGGCAACACGGATGCAGTTGGAAAAACAGTGATGATAAAAGAAGACAGTGTATTTGTTCCGTACAAGGTAACGGCCGTTGCCAAGAATTGTCCGCAGAATTCTTCTATCCAGTTTTCAACATTGCTGCCATTTAAAGAATCTGAAAAGGACGCACAAGACAATGATAACTGGTACAACTATTTCCTGAACACTTTTATAGTTCTGGCACCCAGTGCCAATTTGCAAACAGTAGAAAACCAAATGCAAAAATTTTATGTAAAGGATGCCACTGCCACTTTCAAAAAAATGATCGAACAATATGGTGGTGGCCCCGATGCAAAAATGGGGACTTATTTTCTTCAGCCATTTACCGATATGCATTTGAATACTGAATTGCCTCCGCAAAACGGCCTTACCAACGCCAGCAATCCGATGTACTCCTATATCCTTTCGGGAATTGCTCTCTTTATTTTATTGATAGCCTGTATCAATTTTATAAACTTAACTGTAGCGCGTTCATTAAAAAGATCAAAAGAAATAGGAATCCGTAAAGTGGTTGGCGGAAACAGGAAACAACTGATCATGCAATTCCTTGGCGAATCTTTTGTTCTTTGCATTATTGCTTTTATTTTGGCGCTCGTCCTTGTGGAACTCGTGCTGCCTGTATTCAATACATTGTCCAATAAATCATTGGCGCTTTCTTATCTTTTTGATGCAAAATTAATTTCAGGATACATCCTGCTTTTTGCACTTACCACTTTGCTGGCCGGCTTCTATCCTGCTTTGGTTTTATCGGGCTACAGCCCGGTACAAACGCTTTACAGCCGCTTCAATTTAACCGGAAAAAATTATTTGCAAAAGAGCCTCGTGGTTCTACAATTTACACTCGCATCTTTTTTAATAATCGCCACACTCATTATCTATTATCAATTCAATTATCTTACTACAGAAAAATTAGGTTATGATGATTCTAACTTGGTATTGGTAAATAAATCGCCTTTAAAGCATAACCAGGCAACTTTATTTGAAAATGAATTGATGAAGAATCCAAATATAGTTGGTGTTGCCGCTAAAAACGGTGGTTCATGGACAACCCAAGCAAGGGTAAACGGAGATTCCAGTGTAAACTTTGCGTATGAAACGGTTGATGAATCCTATTTGCCTTTATTAAAAATTCCAATTATTGAAGGAAGGAATTTTTCATTAGACTATCCATCAGATTCATCACATTCTGTTTTGGTAAATGAGTCTTTTGTGAAGAAAGCAGGTTGGAAAAATCCTATCGGGCAAATTGTAAATTTTTGGTACAGAGACAATGAAAAATATACTGTGGTTGGAGTCGTAAAAGATTATCATTTCAAATCGCTGTATGAAAAAACGGGGCCACAATTATTCACCATGAAACCCGGAAACGATTTTGGCACTGCCTATATAAAAATAAAACCCAACACAGCAACAGCATCTTTGAAATATATTGCAGGTACATTTAAAAAGTTATTTCCTCTAAGTCCTTACAGCTATACTTTTAAAAACGATGAAAATATTAGAAGCTATGAAGCAGAGGCTAAATGGAAACAGATCATGCTGTATAGCGCCATTCTCACCATTTTCATTTCGTGCATCGGCTTATTTGGATTATCCGTTCTTTCTGCTGAAAAAAGAACCAAGGAAATCGGCATTCGCAAAGTATTAGGAGCTTCAATAAGAAGCGTAGTTACAGCTTTATCCGTTGATTTTTTGAAACTGGTAATGATTGCTATGGTCATTGCTATTCCTCTTGCCTGGATGGCCGCCAACAAATGGTTAGAAAAATATCCTTACCGAATACAAATTAGCTGGTGGATTTTTGCTGCCGGTGGTTTGCTTGTAATTTTGATAGCATTGATAACAGTTAGCTTTCAGGCTATAAAAGCAGCGATGGCGAATCCGGTAAAAAGTTTGAGAAGTGAATGAGGGAAGCTGAACGGTCAATAGTCAATCGTGAATAAAAAATTGTCAATATTTGTTGGTTTACTGCATACGTTTTTTTTCATTCTTTTTGTAATTCATCCATCTTCTTTAAAATGATTTCGCGATTCTTTTTTGATGCCATCTATCCGGGTAAACGGCTTGCTGTACTTTTTTTTAATATCGCCCCGTAATTATTTTTCTCAGGAGGATGTCGGTTTTTCCATCAGCAATTTATTATA
>JAHEZA010000060.1 GCA_023251335.1 Chitinophagaceae bacterium
ATCGTCCCCTTGAAGGATTTGTATTGGCAATCACTCCATTTAATTTTACAGCGATCGGTGGAAATCTTCCAACAGCACCGGCCATGTGCGGAAATGTGGTGGTATGGAAATGCGCCAACGCACAGGTTTATAGCGCGCAAATGTTCATGCGCATTTTGAAAGAAGCAGGCTTGCCTGATGGTGTTATTAACCTGGTTTTTGTTGATGGTCCCACGTTGGGAGATGTATGTTTTAATCACCCTGATTTTGATGGAATACATTTTACGGGAAGCACTGCGGTGTTTAAAAGTATTTGGAAGATAATAGGTGAGAATACAAAAATCTATAAATCGTATCCGAGAATAGTGGGTGAGACAGGAGGAAAAGATTATGTACTGGCACATAAAAGCGCTGATGTGGACGTTTTGGTTACGGCGCTTTGCCGCGGTGCATTTGAATACCAGGGCCAAAAATGCTCTGCTGCTTCGCGCGCATATATCCCCTCAAACATAGCAGGTGCGGTGAAGAAAAAATTAGTTGCGGAAATAAAAACCATGAAAATGGGAACAGTGGAAGATTTTAGCAATTTTATTAATGCGGTTATAGACGAGAAAAGCTTCGACAAGTTAGAAGCCTACATCAAGCAGGCGAGGAAAGATAAAGGGGTAAAAATATTGGTTGGCGGGAAATGTGATAAAACCAATGGCTATTTTATTGAACCTACCGTAATTGAAGTTACCGACCCAAAGTATGTGACCATGTGTGATGAACTTTTTGGTCCTGTACTTACCATTTATGTGTATGATGAAAATAAATTTGATGAAACCATAAAATTAGTGGACACCACTTCGCCCTACGCACTTACGGGTTCAGTAATTGCGCAAGATAGAAACGCTATTGAATTAGCTACCAAAAAATTGACCAACAGTGCGGGTAATTTTTACATCAATGATAAACCGACCGGCGCTGTTGTAGGCCAGCAACCTTTTGGCGGGGCCAGGGGAAGCGGTACAAATGATAAAGCCGGAAGTATTTTAAATCTGTACCGCTGGCTGAGTGCACGAACAATAAAAGAAACTTTTATTCCGGCTACGGACTACCGTTATCCTTTTATGAACAAAAGCTAAATGGAATGCCGAAGGCAAAAGGCAGAAAGCATGTTTGATTATTACCATTTTATAATTAACTACTCACAATTCGCCGATGAACACCATTCTCAACAAATACCAACTTCAGATAACCATTGAGCGCCTGGCGTGCCAGGTAATAGAGAATTATGTGGATCTTTCGACTGTTGTTTTAATTGGTTTGCAGCCACGCGGAATTTTTCTGGCAGATAAAATTTATGAACATTTAAAGAAAATAAAACCTGAGCAAAAATTTCTCTATGGCAAATTAGATATTACTTTTTACCGGGATGATATTCGTAAAGAATTGCACGCGCCCAATCAAACAGATATTTCTTTTTCCATTGAAGATAAAAATGTAATCCTGATAGATGATGTGTTATTTACCGGACGGACGATCCGCGCCGCGTTAGATGCGATATTGTCTTATGGCCGTCCACGAAAAGTAGAACTTTGCGTTTTAGTAAATCGTCGCTACAGCCGACAACTTCCTATCCAGCCGGATTACTGTGGCAAATCCATAGATTCCATTATTTCACAAAAAGTAAAAGTAGAGTGGGAGAAGGGAGAGGTGAATTTGTATTGAAGGATTTTTTTAATTCCAAATGATTTTTAGCAGACCAACTTTTATTGTCTTTTCCAGTTTTATAACGTCCCGAATATTTTGATTGCACATGAATGCTCAACGCTTCCTCGCTTATTATCAGCAATTGAGCAAATCTCCACTGTCGCGATTCACTCTCAGCAGGAAATAAATTATCATTGTTTGATTAACTGACCTCTAATTTCGCCGCCTGGATATTTCTCTGTATGCAGATTTACATACATCGAATCTTTAAATAGAGCATCTACCTGCTCATCGGTAAGTGTGGGACTGTTCAAAGTGATAGGTGAGTTTAGCTCAGTAAATGGAAAAATTACCGGCCCGTTCTCACCAGCGACTGCTTTATGGATGTGCCCCATAGTAGGTGTTATGCCGGTATAGGAAGTAACATCAGTGAATGTTTTCGTTGCATCGTTATAGGTCAATGTGCTGGTACCGGTAGCGGTTGATGAATTTGCCGGCACTTCATCGGCGCCTTTTAATTCTGCTTTAAAGATAGTGGTTCCGCTTCTGGTGTTGGCGGTATCGCTGTTCGAAATCGCTGTATTGCCTGATGTGGTGGTATCGGTATTAGAAGTAGCGGAACTGTTATCTGAATTGCTTCCTCCGCTGCACGAAAGAAGAGAAGAGACCAGTACACCCGCTGCCAATAATTTGATTGTTTTAAACATGAGTTTAATTTTTTAAGGGTTATGAAATGTAATACGCTATATTAATTCTCATTTCTTCTTTTGCAATTTGCCCCAAAAAAGGTGCCATTAGTCTGAAATAAAAGAAAAAGATTTATGGAAGCCGCCGGATGTATGAATAAAATCATTGCAAAGGTTTAGCCCGTGCAGCCGGCGTCAATTGACAGGTTCAAAATCTCGCCGGTTCATTAAAAAACAGTGATGACTTGTATGAAAAAATCATGCTGCGGAATGTATTACAGCAACATGATTCGATAAGCGGGGAACACATTACCCACTCGCCGAATTATGTTTTACAACGAAACGCGACAGCAAACCAACAATTAATTTCAATTTTTACTTTGCTTTCATCAGTCAATGAAATTTATGTTTATCGCTTTTAAGTACTGGAATGGATCCTCAACATTGCTTCGATACGCCACTGACAATATTACGGCGCCCGTTATTGCCTGATCCATTTAATCCTTTAAATTTGATAATAATAAACAGTTATGAACATAGAATTAAATAAAAATGAAGACTCCAATAAATTAAGTTGGAGTAAAATAAAAGCTTTATTGGATGAGATAGAAGAAGGCGGAGGCAAAAAAGCAATTCAAAAACAAAAGGACCGGGGCAAGCTTACTGCGAGGGAGCGCATTAGTTATTTGCTGGATAAAGAATCATCATTTATCGAAATTGGTGCGTTGGCAGGCCACGGCATGTATGAAGAATATGGTGGCTGCCCGGCTGGAGGGGTTGTAGCGGGGGTTGGATATGTGAGTGGCAAGCAGTGCGTGATTGTTGCCAACGATCAAACCGTGAAAGCGGGAGCATGGTTTCCGATTACGGGCAAAAAGAATCTTCGTATGCAGGAGATTGCTATGGAAAACCATTTGCCGGTAATTTATCTTGTTGACAGCGCCGGTGTTTTTCTTCCAATGCAGGACGAAATTTTTCCGGATAAAGAACACTTCGGGCGCATCTTTAGAAACAACGCGAAAATGAGCGCAATGGGCATTACACAAATCGCTGCAGTAATGGGCCCGTGTGTGGCGGGCGGCGCTTATTTACCTATCATGAGCGATGAAACATTGATGGTAGAAGGTAATGGCTCTATTTATCTGGCAGGGCCTTACCTCGTAAAAGCAGCTATAGGAGAAATTACGGATAGTGAGACATTGGGCGGGGCGAATACGCACACCCAGATCAGCGGCATAGCAGACTATAAATTTGAGACAGAAGAAGAATGCCTTAAATGTGTTAAGAAGATAGTTTCAAAAATTGCTAATTTTCCCACTGCAGGCTTTAACCGAAAAGAATCATCCGCTCCAGCAAAAGACCCTAATGGAATTTACAGTTTTTTCCCTGAAGGAAACAGTAAGCCTTACGACATGCACGAGATCATTGATAGAATTGTTGACGCTTCATCATTCACAGAATTTAAAGAAGAATATGGTAGAACACTCATCTGTGGTTATGCGCGGATAGATGGCTGGGCGGTAGGTATTGTGGCCAATCAACGCTTAAATATCAAAAATAAAAAAGGTGAGTTACAAATGGGTGGCGTTATTTATAATGACAGTGCGGATAAAGGTGCCCGTTTTATTATGAATTGCAATCAGAAAAAAATACCGCTTATTTTCTTCCAGGATATTACCGGCTTTATGGTAGGTAGCCGAAGTGAGCATGCCGGCATTATAAAAGACGGTGCTAAAATGGTAAACGCAGTGGCCAATTCGGTGGTTCCAAAATTGACCTTTATTTTGGGTAATTCGTTTGGTGCTGGTAACTACGCTATGTGTGGCAAGGCCTATGATCCACGATTTATCTATGGGTGGCCTTCAGCAAAGATAGCGGTGATGGGTGGTGAGCAGGCAGCTAAGACTTTATGGCAAATAGAATCTGCTTCGCTAAAAGCACGGAAGGAAGAAATTACGAAAGAATACGAACAAAAATTTTTAAAGCAAATGACAGATAAATATACTGCACAAACAACAGCGGTTTATGCTGCCGCACGCTTATGGATAGACGCAATTATAGACCCGCTGGAAACCAGGAAAATTATTTCTGAAAATTTATCTGCTGCCAATCACAATCCTGATATTGGTGAATTTAAAACCGGAGTCTTCCAGGTATGAAATATTGTCTAACCTCGCAAACTTTCAAAGTATTCTAGTGAATAAAAATTCTATTACAATTTATACTGACGGTTCATCTCGTGGAAACCCCGGCCCTGGTGGTTACGGCACCGTTTTGATTTGGGGCACCGTCAAAAAGGAACTATCGCAGGGTTATCGGCTTACGACAAACAACCGGATGGAATTGATGGCGGTAATTGCGGCTTTGGAAGCGCTAAAGAAAAATGATCTGGAATTGGTTGTCTATTCTGACAGCAGCTACGTGGTAAAAGCCGTGATGGAAGGATGGCTGAACAAATGGATAAAAACCAATTTTAAAGGAGGGAAAAAAAACAGTGACCTGTGGATGAGATATTATGAACTTTCTAAAAAACACAATATCCATTTTAAATGGGTAAAAGGCCACGCTGAAAATGTAATGAACAACCGGTGCGATGAACTGGCGACCCAGGCCGCCGACGGGAACAATTTATTGGTGGATGAAGGATATGAAAAAGGGCTTTAAGAGAAATCCTATATGAAAATGAAAATAGAAATTATGAAAATAAACACGTTTACTGTATCAGGTGAGTTATCAAATTTAGAGAAAACGAATTTGCAGGAACCTTTGGCACTTACACGCGTTCATTTTTACAGTCCTAAAAAATTTTATTCTTACTTTTGCAAAAACAAACAAACATGAAAATTAACAGGCAGCTACTATTTAGCTTTATTTTATTAATCGTTATTGCATCTCTTTACCGGATCATGCCGGGTCGTCCTTATGGGTTTGCACCTCAGATAGCCATGGCCATTTTTGGTGGCGCTATTATAAAAGATAAAAGATTTGCTTTTCTTCTTCCAATTTTGGCCATGTTTGTTTCTGATGCGTTATACCAATTGCTATACATAAATGGTGTTGGCAATATTCCTGGTTTTTACGATGGGCAGGTGTTGAATTATATTTTATTTGCAGGCCTTACCGTATTCGGATTTTTCATAAAGAACTTTAATATAAAGAGTATTGCTATTGCATCGGTGGCTGCGCCTTCGGCATATTTCCTTGTTTCTAATTTTTTAGTTTGGGCAAGTTCATCTCCGTTAGCAGGTTTAGGGAGACCAAAAACATTTGCCGGATTAATGATGTGCTATGCTGATGGATTACCATTTTATCTGTGGAGCTTAGCAGCTACTTTTATTTTCTCAGCCATTTTTTTTGGAAGTTATTACGTTGTTACGAAAGAGGCAAACGAAAGAGTGTTTATGTAGGCATTAAAATATAAGCCTGCTTTTTTCTTCTTATGGCCAATCACAACACTACCGGGTATCTTGGAGAAAAGATAGCTGGAGAATATTTTTCACAAAGAGGGTTTAACATACTTCACAAAAATTGGCGTCACAGCCATTGGGAAGTAGATGTGATTGCGTCGTTAGGCGATACCTTACATTTTATAGAAGTAAAAACAAGAAGATCAAAGAAGTTTGGTTTTCCTGAAGATGACGTTACTAAAAAGAAAATGGAAAACCTGATCAATGCTTCTGAAGAATATCAATTTTTGTATCCCGAATGGAAGAAAATCCAATTTGATATCTTATCCATTAGTATTCTAAAAAATCAGTCTCCGGAATTTTTTTTTATTGAAGATGTATATATCCCGTAATTGCTGACAGCAACATAAAAAAAAGGATTAGCGATATTTGTTTGTTTACTGATATGATTTCGCCTCCATCATAAGATCCGCCAAAACCATTGCTGTCACTGCTTCCAGCACCACCGGCACCCTCAATGCAATGCATAAGTCGTGCCTTCCTTTGACGGAAAATGGTTCTACGTTTCCGCTTTCTACATTTAGTGTTTGTTGTTCTTTTGGAGTGGAAGAAGTTGGTTTTACTACAATACGAAATACCAGTTCATTGCCATTGGTAATTCCCCCAACGATGCCACCCGCGTTGTTGGTCGCGGTAGTTCCATCCAGGTTTACGATGGAATCGTTGTGTTCAACGCCAAACATTTTCGCAGCAGCAAAGCCGGCGCCAAACTCAATACCTTTAACTGCGGGAATCGAGAAAACCGCGTGACTGATTAATGATTCCACCGAATTGAAAAAAGGCTCGCCAAGCCCAATAGGTAAATTAGAAACCTTACATTCCACGATACCGCCAATGGAATCTTTTGCATCAAGTGCTTTTTGCAAGCCTTTTTCAAGATCTGTTTCTCCGCCAATTTCTAAAATAGTCGCTTTAATATTAATTTTCTTTTCCTCTGAAAATGATTCAACCACTTTTTTTGCAATAACTCCTGCGGCGACCAGCGCTACGGTCAGCCTTCCGCTAAAATGGCCACCGCCACGAAAATCTTCAAAGCCTCTGAATTTTTTGTGCGCGACAAAATCTGCATGCCCCGGCCTTGGCACAGCTCTTAGTTTTTCATAATCGCTGCTGCGCGTGTTGCTATTTTTAAATAAAATGGTAATAGGAGCGCCTGCGCTTTTTTCCTGAAAAACACCACTGATTATTTCAGGAATATCATCTTCCTTTCTGGGTGTGGTACCTTTGGCTCCTGGCTTTCTTCTCTCTATGTCTTCTTTAAAATCGTCTGCAGTAATTTCTATCCCCGGAGGGCATCCATCAATTATTAATCCTACATATTCGCCATGTGACTGCCCGAAAATCTGTACACTGAAATTTTTTCCAAATGAATTCATACTTTTTTATTACTCTTCCGGCGGAAGAAGTTTTTAGTTTAGTTTAAGAGATATTTTTAAATCTTTTTTTAATAGGTCGAACAATGAGATCAAATTATACAGGTTAAGAATTTCTTTTGAACCTTCACAAAAGAGGGCAGAGAGGGCCTCAATATCCGTATTCACGCAAATGTATTTCATTATCACGCCATTTAGGACGCACTTTTACAAACAGTTCGAGAAACACTTTTCTTCCGATAAATTCTTCAATGTCCTTCCTGGCCAGGGTTCCTAATTTTTTGATCATTTGCCCGTCATGCCCTAATACGATTCCTTTTTGAGTTTCTCTTTGCAAAATAATATCGGCCGATATTTTTGTCAGCGTCGCTTTCTCTTTGAACTCCTGCACCAGCACGGTGGAATGATAAGGAATTTCATCCTGGAACAAATAGAAGATCTTCTCTCTGATCAATTCACTTACAAAAAATTTCATCGGCAGGTCGCTCAGGTTATCATCGGCATAGAACGGCTCACCTTCCGGGAGCAGGGCAACTATCCGATCTATTAATTTCTGAATGCCTATGTTTTTTAAAGCAGAGATAGCTAATACTTCTTTACAATACTTTTTTTCGGAAAAAAATAAAATAGCTTTTTCAATTATTTCTTTGTTTACTGTATCGGCCTTATTGAGTATTACTATTGCAGGAACTTTCAATGACAGATTGGAAAATATTTCATCCACTTCTTTACAATCATCTTTTATATCTGTAATCAGCAAGGCTACATCGGCGTCTTCCAGGCTACCCTTTACCGCCTGCATCATTTTTTCATGAAGCTTATATTTTGGTTCAATGATGCCGGGCGTGTCAGAAAAAATAATTTGATAGTTTGTGTCATTCAAAATTCCTTTGATGCGATGTCGCGTGGTTTGTACTTTAGGAGAAACAATTGCCAGTTTTTCGCCTATAATAGCGTTCAGGAGTGTACTTTTTCCCGCATTGGGCTTCCCAAAAATATTTACAAATCCAGATTTCATAATTGCTGCGAAATTAATTCTTTGAAAATTAAATTGACTAAATTGATGCAGCGCTTTTCCCGTTAAGAATCGGGATTTGTTAATTCCGGACAACAAAGTCAGGCATAGAAAGGGTGTTTTTACGACGGTCATCAGTCGTTAATCTACGATTTAAACCGTAAATACATTGAATGAAAAATCAGGAATAACTGCTATTGTCAGTGTTCTTGTGATGCATATCTTTGTCTCAGAAGTTGATTGATGTTCAAACAAACATTGATCATGAAATCGAATCCAAATCCGTTGAAAAATTATTCCGATAAATATCGGTCCCATAATCCGGGAAAAACCAAAACAAAATCTGATATCAGTCAACTTCTAATTTTTTAATTTTGTACCTATCGAAAATAATAATCCTCTGAAAGCCAGGCTGCAATGCCGAAAAAAATTTAAGCCTGAAAAACCAATACCCCAGGATTAAATTATTAAAAAACTTCCGCTTTAATCGAGCGGAAGTTTTTTATTATAGATGCAGTTTGCTGATTTTTCCTGATTATCAACGACAAATACTTATTTTATTGCAATTAAAATTAAGGCGATAGCGAGAAGATTATTAATTTAAAAAAACGTCCACCCATCCCTTAAGGATAAATTTCCATTCGTTGGTTCGAACGAAGTTGATTCATTCAGTTTGCTGCGAACGGCCTGTTTTGTCTGAAGCTTTAAATCATGTCTGATAAAATTCCGACGAAGAGTTGACTGCAGATAAACCAATCAAATCTTTTGCAACTAATTTATTTTTCTTTTGATATCGGGGCGCGGGTATTTTTTTTATGCAAAGCAACTTTGCCATGCATTGCTTTAAAATACAGTTGCCCGGTTTTTCATATTTTCAAAAGTATAAAAAATTTTAAGTTAGATTTGAACCAATTAAGAAATAGCAAAATTTACTCTTTTACTGGTAAGAAAAATCGATAAAATTTAGAAAAGGACAAGATAGTTGGTTTCTGCTTTATCGATATCGTTTGCGTAAATAAAATTGGGCTATTTCATTGCAATTAATAATTATAGTCTTACCCTTGTAAGCATTTAGGGAAACAGTTTGGC
>JAHEZA010000490.1 GCA_023251335.1 Chitinophagaceae bacterium
CAAAGATTTCACTCAGCCTTAAAGTTAATTGAAATATATATTTTTATTAAATATCGCGTACCACTTGTTAAGCCGCATTTTCTATATTTCTATTTTCCCAACATAAAAAACATAGCAACCGCCGCCGATCCCATTGCTAAAAAACTAATCCATAAAATTGTTTTTGAGAGCAGGCCACTTTTATTTTCTCCCATGATCTTTTCATTAGACGATATTTTTATTATCAGAAAAATGAGTGGCACCGCGGCTATGCCATTTAAAACAGCGGAATATACAAGCGCCTTTACCGGATTTATTCCTACAAAATTTATAATCAAACCTATGATAGTTGCAATGGTGATGATGCCATAGAACCCATGTGCTTTTTTTAATTTTAAATTCAAACCGGATTCCCAGTTTACCGCTTCTGCAACCGCATAGGCAGCAGAACCAGAAAGAATCGGAACTGCTAAAAATCCTAATCCGATAATGCCAATAGAAAAAATGACCTTGGATAAATACCCCGAATGGGGAAAGGAATGTACGAGCGGCTCTATCGCTTTTGCTGCATCTGCAGCAGTTTCTATATTGGTTACACCGCTATTATGCAATACTGTTCCGGCAACTACTAAAATGCTCCATGTAGTAATTTCAGAGATGATCATGCCGGCATTATTATCAATCCGCATCGCGCGGATATTGCTCTTCCGGATGGAAGGCAATCCATTTTTTATCCAATTTTTTTCTTTCACTTCTTCCACTTCCTGTGATGTTTCCCAGAAGAACATGTATGGAGAAATAGTAGTTCCGAGAACACCTGTAATGATAAAAAAGAAAGCAAAGCTGAATTCTATATGAGGTATAAAAGTTGCTTTTAAAACCGTAAGCCACGGCATTTGTACAATAAAAACAGTGATAGGGTAGGCGAGTAGCGAAAGGGCCAGCCATTTTAAGATGCGGGCATATACTTTATAAGTGGTAAATATTTCCAGTATTAAAATACATGCTGTAAAAAGCAATGTCCATACTGCAAATGGAAATGGGATTATTAATTTAGCTGCGGCAGCCATGGCGCCGATATCAGCGCCGATATTGATTACATTGGCAATGAGCACAAGCCCTACCACTGAGTAAAGTATTTTAGCGCTGTAATGTTGTTTCACAATGGCTGCTATTCCTTTTCCGGTAACCAGGCCTAATCTCGCGCACGCCTCCTGCACACCCATCATAAAAGGCAGCATATACAATGCAGTCCACAATTGCCCATAACCAAACTGGGCGCCTGTTTGGGAATAGGTGGCAATGCCGGACGGGTCATCATCTGCTGCACCGGTAGTAAGTCCGGGCCCAAGAATGGATAAAAATTTCAGGAATTTATTTCGTTTTGGTTTGGGTTTATTTTCCTGAGCCATCTTTAAAGATTAAGCATGTAAGGTAATTAATTAAACGATTTCTTACCGGCCTGTTCCGGGAACATTTCTAATAAAAAGATTTCTCAAAATCAGGATAATCAGCAAACAAACAAATAACCAGGATTTATATTTAATGTTTCCTTATCAAACAGAACTCAAAAAAATCACTTATGAGAAATTCAAATTTCCTAAGTTTGAATAAAATAACTTAATGACACAGGAAACTCCTGAAACTAAAACTGAAATTCGCTTTTTTGACGGGCACCAGGATCGCTGGGAAAATTTTAAGTATGCTGTTAGTGTGTTCTTCGAATTTATAAAGGGCTTCAGGGCGCTCCATTTCGTAGGGCCTTGTGTTACCATTTTTGGATCAGCCCGGTTTAAAGAAGACCATCCTTTTTACAAACAAACAAGAAAACTTTCAGGTGAGATTGCAAAACTTGGATTTACCATTATGACGGGCGGAGGGCCGGGTATTATGGAGGCAGCAAATCGCGGCGCGAAGGACGTTGGAGGAAGAAGCGTTGGTTGCAATATTATATTACCGCATGAACAACAACCCAACATTTATGTAGATAAATGGGTAGACATCAAATATTTTTTTGTCAGGAAAATGTTATTGATGAAATATTCCTATGCATTCATTGTGATGCCCGGCGGCTTTGGAACATTGGACGAATTTTTCGATGCTATTACATTAATCCAAACCAGGAAAATTGAAATGTTTCCTATCATTATTTTCGATCGCGATTTTTATCAGAACATAGTTGAGCATACACAAAAAATGATCGAAGCCGGAACCATTTCTCCAAACGATCAAAAACTTTATATTGTTACAGACTCCATACCGGAAGCCATAGAATACCTCAAAGAAAAAAGTATCATGGCGTTTGGATTAAAATATATGAAACCCAAAAAAGCATTCCTCGCACTTTTCGAAAATGGAATTAAGAAAATATTTAAGGCTGCTTAAAAAGCAAGAGTGCCAGGTGAAGACTTTTTATCAACACGCATGCTGAATAATTTTAAGAAATGATGTGACAGGTCTGGGAAGCGAAAGTTGGTCAGGCAGCAAAGTGCCCGTGATTCAAAAGAAAATCGAATTCTATGAAGATGTTCTTAAAATGATTAAGACCTTACCTAACATTTTAGATTATTCGCAGCATATTAATTATTTTGAACGGCGATAAGGTGGAAGCAAAAAGAAATCAAAGAAGAACAAAGAAGAGCATTCGAAGATGAATTCTATTGATTTGGAATCAGCCCCCTGAGACACTGGTGGCGTAGCAGAACTTTGACATGCAAAATCTTTATGAGCTTAATTACTTGTCATTCTCAAACAACGCTTCCAGCACATCATAATGAACCGACAGGTTTTGGGTCTTATAATTTTCAGCCAACTGCATCAGCGCCTTAAAAGCCTGATCAGCGGAGGGCTTTGGTGATTTGCCTTTCCAATATTCAACCAGCTTTGCATACCCTTCGGGTGTTTTCACCTCAAAAGGATTGTTCACGCCTATCTTTTTTAACGGCCACCAACACCAGCCAATATCATGACGTTCCATTAATTGAATTGCACCGCGGTACCATTGATTATTATTTTCTCCCG
>JAHEZA010000491.1 GCA_023251335.1 Chitinophagaceae bacterium
TCTTTTTGGAATAAGTATTTCCATTTTTTTCCCGATCAATTCGCTAGCATCGGAATACCCGAATTGAGCCATTAAAAAGTCATTGGCCAGGGCGATGATACCGGATTGATTGATCACAAGAATTCCCAGGGAAGCATTTTGAAATATTGCTTTGAATTTTTCCTGCTCTATGTGAAGCCATTTTTCCATACGTTTATCTTTTTGCAAAAGCGCCGTAAAGTTCTTTTAAAAAAACTAAAACCCGCCCTGATAATGATTTTTGATGAAACAGTTGCCCGATGTCTGCTTGCGGGGCAGGAAGTATCCTTTCTTAAAAAACATTTCGTAAGTTATTGTTGCTATTTATATGATAACACTCATGTTTTTTTCTGATAAACCTTAGCCGATAAAAGCTTTATTCATGCGAATTTTGCATTCAATTACTTAAATTGAATACCTGATGCAAGTTATTAAAAACAATAAAAAAATTGTTGCTGTTTCACTGTTTTTTTCAATCGTGCTTTTTTATTCGCCGCATCTTTATTCACAAACTGATAGTGACCAGTTGCGATTAAACATTCAGTTGAGGCCTCGTGCAGAATTCAGGAATGGATCAATTACCCCTATATTAGAAGGGCAACAACCAGCGGCTTTTGTTTCGCAACGCACACGTATTGGATTAACCTATTCAAGAAGCCAAAAGCTTCAGATCGGAGTCAGCACCCAGATAGTTACTACCTGGGGAAATGACGCGCAGAAACAGGCTACTGCTAACGACATTTCATTTTATGAGGCCTGGGCAAAATTTTATTTTAATCCGGCATGGAGCGTAAAAGTGGGCAGGCAGGTTTTGTCCTATGATGATGAAAGAATTTTAGGTGCGTCAGACTGGAACAATGCAGGACACAAACATGACGCAGCGTTGATTGGATATGAGAAAAATAAATTCAAAGCGAACGCAGTTTTCGCGTTCAATCAGAATGCTGAAAAGGTGACCAATACTTTTTTTGATAATTCAACGAGCCAACCTTACAAGGCTATGGAATTTTTGTGGATGAAATACCAGTTTTCAAATACATTATCTGCTTCGGCTTTGATGATGAACCTGGCTTTTCAAAACAAGATTGATTCTTCAATTTCTAACTTGCAGACTTTCGGGGGCAATATATTTTACAAAAAAAATAAGTTGAACATCAGTGGTACTTATTATTACCAGATGGGAAATAATCCGCAAAAAACTTCTTCCACTATAACAACGAAAGCGTGGATGGCTGCTGCAAAAGCAGATTATCATTTCAATAAAATATTTGCTTTAGGAATTGGAAGTGATTACCTGAGTGGAAAAGATATGAATTCAACTTCACCCGATATTAGCTATTTCAATACATTGTACGCAACCAATCATAAGTTTTATGGTTCTATGGATTATTTTTATGTTTCCAGCCCACATAGTAATGTAGGGCTGTGGGACTCTTACCTGAATGCAAATATCAACACTTCCGAAAAACTGGGGTGGCAGATTGCATATCATCACTTTGAGTCGGCTGCCCATGTAATTGATTATTCAGGCTCGCAGGCGGGTTCGTCATTGGGGAATGAAGTAGATCTTGCTTTTGGTTACGCCGTGATGAAAGATGTTAAGATTACAGGGGGCTATTCGCAGATGTTTGCCGATGCTTCGATGAAATATGTAAAAAATATTTCAGAGAATCAAAGTATGAAATCATTGCAAAATTGGGTTTGGTTGTCAATTAATGTCAACCCTGATATTTTGATTTTTAAATCAAAATGAATTTTTACACTTGTTGGATCGTACATTACACCTGTATTGAAGCTGTCATGTAAAAATAAAATACATGTTTAGGCCTAAATTATTTGATACTTTAAAAAATTACACCAGAAAACAATTTACCAATGACGTTCTGGCTGGGATTATAGTAGGCATCGTTGCCTTGCCGCTTGCCATTGCATTTGGTATTGCTTCAGGAGTTACTCCCGAAAAAGGCTTAATAACGGCTGTCGTAGCGGGTTTTATTATTTCTGCCTTGGGTGGTAGCCGGGTACAAATTGGTGGACCTACCGGAGCCTTCATTGTAATTGTTTATGGCATTGTGCAGACATATGGAATTGACGGTTTGATTGTTGCCACGTTTATGGCGGGCATTATGCTTATTATTCTCGGATTTGCCAGGGCAGGCGCGGTTATTAAATTCATTCCGCATCCTTTGATCATCGGGTTCACAAGCGGGATTGCTCTTATCATTTTTTCTTCACAGATAAAAGACTTTTTGGGATTAAAGATGGGTGCTGTTCCTGCGGATTTTATAGAGAAATGGAGAACTTATTTTATGCACATTGGAAGCATCAATTTGTACGCATTACTTGTCGCAATCAGCACAATAGTAATTATTATGTTGTGGCCAAAAGTTACCCAAAAAATTCCCGGCTCGCTGGTTGCTATTTTAGTAACCACTGCTGCCGTTCAGCTTTTGAAACTGCCTGTAGAAACTATTGGCAGCCGGTTTGGTATCATTTCCTCTTCGTTTCCAACACCTGAAATACCGCATATTGATTTTGCCACTTTTAAGCACCTGGTAGCCCCAGCGTTCACGATTGCTTTATTGTGCGCGATAGAATCGTTATTGTCAGCAGTAGTAGCTGACGGGATGATTAGTGGTAATCATAGATCAAACATGGAATTGGTGGCGCAGGGAACAGCAAATATTTTTTCTTCTCTATTTGGCGGAATTCCTGCTACGGGTGCAATTGCACGTACTGCAACGAATGTAAAAAACGGAGGACGCACTCCCGTGGCGGGAATTGTCCATGCAATAACGCTTTTACTCATATTGCTGATTTTAGGAAAATGGGCATCATATATTCCCATAGCCAATCTCGCAGGCATATTGGTGGTGGTAGCTTATAATATGAGTGAATGGAAAAATTTTCGTTCTGTGTTAAAAGGTCCTAAAGGGGATGTAGCAGTTTTACTGATCACGTTTTTTCTTACAGTGTTGATT
>JAHEZA010000492.1 GCA_023251335.1 Chitinophagaceae bacterium
TAAGCAAGCATTACAAATGGATTCCGCAATTTGAAGATGTGGATCACAATCCTTACCTGTACGATTTTTATGAGGAAATGCCTCGTTGGAGCTTTAATCTGCAAATATATTTTTTGAACAGCCGGCTCAATCAGTTGTTGGAAATTCAGAGAGGAACGGAAACCGTAATACAGGACAGGACGATCTATGAAGATGCCAATATTTTTGCGCCAAACCTTCATGAAATGGGATTGATGGATAAGCGGGATTTTACCAATTACTATACTTTTTTTGAAACCCTGAAATCAATGGTAAAGCCGCCGGACCTGTTGATTTACCTGAACGCATCTGTACCAACGTTGGTAGCGCAAATTCAAAAGCGCGGACGCGATTATGAAGAAAATATTCGTCTTGATTATTTAAAAAAGCTTAATGAATTTTATAACAAATGGATCGGAACATACAAAGAGGGACCGTTGCTGATCGTAGATGCTGACACCAATAAATTTGCCGAGAAGGAAGAAGATCTTGGGATTATTATTAACCAGATCGATGCACAACTGTATGGTTTATTTTAGCAGATTTTGTTGAGAAGAGTTTAGAAGAATTAAATAATTTATATGAATTAGAATTGTGGCAGTAAAAGAACAAATAATGCAGATTTTTATTTAGTGAAGATCGCAGCTACTTTGATTATACTTTTTGAAAATTTTTAAGTGTTTTTATTTGGATGAAACTATTCTTACTAATTTCAATATTCGGTTTGCTTAATGCATGCAAAGTTTCGCAGCCTGTAAATATCTCATCAATGAAATTTGCGAATAACCAGGTGATCGCTCACAGGGGCGCCTGGAAAAATAAAGGCCTCCCCCAAAATTCGATTGCTTCTTTAAAAGCTGCCATAGCGCTTGGTTGTGCAGGTTCAGAAACAGATGTACACATGACGGCAGATAGTATGCTCGTTATAAATCATGATCCGGTATGGGGCGATCTGAATGTTCAGGAAAGTACATTGGCGGAACTTCGAAAAGCAAAACTTTCTAATGGCGAATTATTGCCGCAGCTCGATGACTTTCTAAAGATTATCAGGCAACAATCTGCTACCAAATTAATCCTTGAAATAAAACCATCGGAAAAGGGCAGCGCGTGGGCTAATGCAACAGTTCAAAAAGTTATCACGATGGTGCATGAAACAAAAACACAGCCATGGATTGTTTATATCAGTTTTGATTACGGCATGCTAAAGGAAGTTTTGAGATTAGAACCTTCGGCCAATGTGCAATATCTGAATGGCGATAAAACACCGGAACAATTAAAGCAGGACGGAATAAAAGGTGCAGATTATCACTATTCGGTTTTTCAAAAACATCCCGAATGGATTCAATCAGCCAGGGAAAATAATATTGAATTGAACGCCTGGACAGTAAACGAAGAAAAAAAGATGAATTGGCTTTTGGCAAATGATTTTGATTTTATCACAACCAATGAACCTGAATTATTATTCAATCAGATTAAAAAATCAAAAACGTCTTCGCCATAAAATCATCAAAAATAAATAACTATTATTTATCACATAGCTTCTTCAAAAATATTTTCCTCCATCCGGTTTTTTTTAAGCAACATGTAATGATTTTTTAATGACGTAGAAAGAGGATAAGAACGATAGGGTAATTTATTTGCTTTGGCAAAATTTGCAAGTTCCCTGGTAATTTCAGGATAATAAACATGGCTGACATTCGGAAACAGGTGGTGAGCCACATGAAAATTAAAGGAACCCATAAAAAAGCGGGTGAAAAAGCTATCATGATTTACGTCGTTGGTTGTTTGCAGAATATGCATCATCCATCCAAATGGTAATCTGTTTTTAGCATCAGGTTCCGGAAAAACATTTTCCACGTTAGCATGCGGCGACAACAGCACGATTAATGAAAAAATACTGGCTGTAAAAAGAAAGATAACAAAAGCCAAAATAGTTTGAGGCCAGGTTATTGATAAAATAATTTTCGGGATGATCAGCATATAAAAAAGAAAAAACAGTTTGAAAAAAAACAGTTTTATATATTCAATCCGGGGTATTTGAATTAACTTATGAATTATATTATTCTTCTTAAAGAAGTCTTTAAAATCCCTTACCAATAGCCAGTTTGGAAGATAAAATGGGTAAAGGAAAGGAAGATAAATGTGTTGATATTTATGGAATTTTGAAAATGATCCTGTAGGATAAATTCTCGCTAACGGGCTTTGCTCAATATCGGTATCCCATCCGTTTACATTAGGATAATTGTGGTGAAAACGTACATGCCTTATTTTCCAGACGTAGCTGTTAGCGCCGAGCAAGTCAAAGAAATAGACACAAATTTTATTTGCAGTTTTACTTCGAAAGATAGTGCCATGAACTGCATCATGTATGAGATTTAAAAAATTCAGCACGATCAATATTCCCATAAAGAAATAGGAGCCATAAAGAACAGCAATATTATTTCCAAAGACCAAAGCAGCCGCGTAGGCAAGCACATATAACAAAGGGAATAAAATAACTTTCAGGAGCATGATGTTTTTTCTTTTCGGCGATTTTTCTACAATGCCATTTACTTTATTTCTGAAATCCTTAAAAAGCAAAAAATCATCGGAATTTGCGTAAGCAGGTTTTGTGTTTTTCTTAAGTGTTAATTCTTTCATGCTCAAAATAACTTTACACGTCCTCAAAATGCGTAAGTGGAAAGCACATATCTTTTTCTGATAATTGAAACAGAAGCGACAATCTTTCCTTTGATTTACCACAAAAATAGTACCTAAATTTTTAATATGTAATCTCTAATATTAGTGTGGAAAAAAATCACCTGAAACCGGATTTTTCTTTCAAATGGGGCTATAAATCAACAAGGGACGGAATTTATAAATGTGATATTCAAATAAGAATGGCTCTAATAAATTATTTTTGAAGAGGTTTTACCCATTGTTAAAGAGGACGAGAATAAATAACCTGAATAGAACATTATGAAACTTTTTATAAAAAATA
>JAHEZA010000493.1 GCA_023251335.1 Chitinophagaceae bacterium
CACATACCAGTCGCTTGTCCATTCCCAAACATTACCTGCCATATCAAATAACCCATAGCCATTGGGTTCAAACGAACCTACAGGAGATGTCCCTTCATATTTATCAATTAATAAATTTTCCCATGGGAATTCTCCCTGCCAGGTATTTGCTCTGGGATTGGTAAGCTGCACGTCTTCATTGCCCCAGGTAAAATCCATTCCTTCCAGTCCGCCTCTTGCCGCAAACTCCCATTCCGCTTCTGTTGGTAATTCTTTTCCCGCCCATTTTGCATAAGCTTCTGCATCTTCAAAAGCTATATGAACTACAGGATGATCTTCCAGGCCAGCGGTGGTAGTACCCGGCCCCTTCGGATGTTTCCAGTTAGTTCCTGGCACCCATGCCCACCAGTTGTAATAACTTTTCAGGTTAACAGGGCCGGCTGATTTTTGAAAAACGAGCGCACCAGGTACGAGTAACTCCGGTAGTGCATCGGGATAATCTTCCGGTTTCAGCGGCCTTTCCGCTACCGTAACATAACCCGTTTCATCTACAAATTTTTTATAATCAGCATTCGTTACTTCGTATTTATCCATATAAAAACTGTCAACGGTTACCTCGTGAACAGGTTTTTCTTCAGGATAAAACTTATCCGAGCCCATTAAAAATTTTCCGCCGGTTATTAAAACCACATTGTCAAAGTTTGCCTTCACTTGTTGCTTTTCTGTGAGCATATTTGTTTGCTTGTATTTTTATCTTTATATCAATTTAGATATTTATTATTCAAATGCGAACACTTTCTTCCAATCGTTCTTCATACTTACTACATGAATGCCCCATTCGCCGGCAACATCAAGTGCTTCCTTCAAAATACTAAGGGCAAAATCCTTATCATAAGCCCTTTCGCGCTCCGCATCATCGTGATGAAGCAGGAAAGCTATGCGTGGGCCTTTGCCGCTTAAGCAGTATTGCATCATACGCAGGTCGCCATCGGAATTGCCAAAAACAAATACGGGCCTTCGGCCAATGTGCAGGCTGATGTTCACTACTTTTTCTTCGCGGTCATCGAAACTTTTGAGCTCAGAGATGCGCTTTACTGCCACATTTTTTTCCTGTAAGTCAAAAGTTACTTTATTACTGGAGCCAATCACCTGTTCCGGCGGTATACCATAAATTTTTTCGGCAATGGCACGCACAAATTCCAGGCCGCCGCCTGTAGCAATAAATGTTTTAAAGCCATTAGCGCGGAGATATTGCAGCAACTCATGCTGCGGCTGGTAATAGCATCTTACAACAGGGTTTTTATAATAAGCATAAACAGCTTTATCAAACCATTGGGAGGCTATGGCGCTAAACGCTTCCTGCGTATCCGCCTCGTGTGTTTTCAATACAAATTCTTCTATGCCTTTAATACCAAGTTTGTGTATGGCTTCAATATCTTTATCAATAAAGGGTTTGAAGATGGGCGAATCTTTCAGCGACGGATCTTTGGCTACCATTTCTTTCATGCGGTCAATTGCAAATAATCCTTCTACATAAGTTGGATTTTCTGCCCACAGTGTCCCATCATTATCGAACACGGCGATACGTTCCGGTTCCGGAACAAAGTCGGGACCATCTTTCTTTGTTACCCGATCAACAAAATCAATGAGCGCTTTTTTAGTGTTTGTATCGTTCCAGGATGAAAGCATGTATTAAGAATTAAAACGTTAACAGTAAAATAGCCGGGGCAGTTGAGCCCCGGCGAGTATATGTATTTTTTTTATCCACCATAACCCACATCAGACATCTTGCTAATAGCATCCCCAATGGTGAAGCTGTTTGGCTTCTGAATAGGCGGAAAATCTTTGAATGTTTCTGCCCACTTCATTACAATCATATTTGCTGCGAGCACAATGTAGTTCCTGCGTAGGAACCATTCCCAATAGGTATTTGAGGTGGTATCAGCAAACTCATAAGGATCGGTACGAAGGTTATATAGCTTCGGGATACGCAGGCGTACGAAGGGTTCAGCCCAGACCTGTAGCGTGCCTTTGCAACGTTGCTCCAAAAACACTACCTTCCAGTTGTCGTAGCGAATTGCCAGAATATCGGCGTCGTCACTAATATAAACAAACAGTTTACGGGGACTTTCTTTCACCGCGCCGGTAAGGTATGGTAACAGGTTATAACTATCAATGTGGTTCTTATACGTGCGGCCACAAGCCTTGTATCCTTTTTTGGCCTTCTCAGCTATATCAGGGTCGCCCGCCATCGCCAGGAAGGTAGCAAACCAGTCGTGATGCTGGATGATCTCATTGGAAATACTACCCGCTTTTATCTTATTTGGCCAGCGGACTAACAATGGTATGCGGAAAGCGCCTTCCCAATTCGTGTTTTTTTCACTGCGGAACGGCGTCATACCACCATCAGGCCATGAGTTGCGGTGAGGGCCATTATCTGTTGAGTACATCACGAATGTATTGTCGGCGATGCCGAGTTCATCCAGGTAATCCAGCAGTTCACCCACATTTTTGTCATGATCTATCATCGTGTCATGATAGGGAGACTGCCACCGGCCAGCTTGCTTCAGGCTTTCCTTCTTCGTGTGGGTGTATAAATGCATGTGCGTAAAATTTACCCACATAAAGAAAGGCTTTTCCGCATCATTCTGTGTTTTCATGAATTTTTTACTGGCTGCCGCAAATTCGTCATCGCAGGTCAACATGCGTTCGCGATTAAGTGGGCCGGTATCCTCAATCTTTTGTTTACCTACTTTCCCCCATCTTGGCTCTACAGTTGGGTCATCTTTGCTTGTTGCAAATGAATGTATGACTCCGCGGGGGCCAAACGTTTTGCGGAAATTCGGAAAATCCTTTTCAGGTGGATAATCATACATTTCCGGTTCTTCCTCCGCATTAAGATGATACAGATTACCGAAAAATTCATCAAAGCCATGATTGGTTGGCAGCATGTGATTCAAATCGCCAAGATGATTTTTACCAAACTGTCCGGTAGCGTAGCCCTGGTTTT
>JAHEZA010000061.1 GCA_023251335.1 Chitinophagaceae bacterium
CCAGGCTTTCTTTATATAATTTATTTAGCCGGTAACCTTCATGGTCGCCGCCTAAATTGAGATTGTATTTGCCCGGCCCCGTTCCAATGAATCCAATTTCTGAAACAGATGAACGGCCGCAGCCGTTAGGGCAACCTGTCATCCTGGTAATAATATTTTCATTTAACAGATCATGTTTGGAGAGTAATGATTCCATCTTTGTAAGTAATGAAGGAAGATAGCGTTGTGATTCAGCCAGTGCCAGCGGGCAGGTTGGCAGCGCTACACAAGCCATTGAATTCTTCCTGATCACCGATGCATTATCCGTATGCTCAATAATTTTATATTCTTCTAAAATAGCATTGATTTCATCTTTGTCTTCCGGCTTTACATCACTAACAATTACTTTTTGATTTACGGTGCACCTGAAATTGACTTTTCCTGTTTTTGCAATATTATATAGTGCAGATTTTATAGCAATTTGTTCGGTATCCATCACGCGACCGTTTTCCACGAACAGCGTATAAAACCAATTGCCTTTCACGTCCTGTTGCCATCCGTAATAATCTTCCCGTTTCGTAAAGACATACGGCTTTGGTGCTTCAAATTGAAAACCCATGCGCTTTTCAACTTCTTCTTTAAATTTATCAACACCCATTTTGTCCAGCGTATATTTTATTCTTGCCTGTTTTCTGTCCACGCGGTCACCATGATCTCTTTGAACAGTTACTATTTCGTAAATCGCTTTAAAAGTTTTTTCTCCCGCCGGAACAAATCCAATTTCTGTCGCTAACCGTGCGTAAGTATCAGGATTGCCAAATGTAAATGCAAGACCACCGCCAACGGCAAAATTGAAACCAACCAATTTATTATTTTCTATGATGGCGATCAATCCCAGGTCATTTCCAAATACATCTATATCATTGTTGGGAGGGATACAAATTCCTACTTTAAATTTGCGCGGGAGGTATGAGTCCCGGTACAATGGATCTTCTTCCAGTTTTTTATCTACTATTTTTTCTTCATCCAAAAATATCTCGTAATAAGCCCTGGTCTTTGGTTTCAACATACTACTGATCCCGGAAGCATAACCAAATATTTCATCATGCAAGGGCGACTGCACCGGGTTGGGACTGCAGGTTACATTTCTGTTGTCATCACCACACGCAGCGATAGTATCCAAGTGAACACTATTAAAAATTTTGTTAGTAGGTTTCAATCTTGATTTTAAAACGCCATGCAATTGAATGGTTTGGCGCGTAGTAATTTTTAATTCATCAGTAGAATCTTTGCCCGCAATATTATTCAGAGCAATCCATTGTTCAGAAGTTAAAATACCTCCGGGCATACGCAATCGAATCATAAAACTATACAAGCGTTCCAGTTTCTTTTTCGCTCTTTCCTCTCTGCGGTCGCGATCGTCCTGTTGATACATACCATGAAATTTCATCAACAGCGTATCTTCTTCACGCATAGCGCCGGTAATTTCATCATTAAGGCTTTCTACAATAGTTCCGCGGAGGGCGTCTCCTTCAACTTTTACTCTTTCTAATAAGGTTAAATTCTTTATATCTGACATAATTCTTTTTGTGACTTGTGAGTTTTGGGTTACGGGTTATAAGTTACGAGTTACGAGTTGTGAGTTGCAAGTTGTGAGTTGTGAGTTTTGTCACTTTTCACTACTCACTATTCACCTAATACACATCCAAAACGTATCTTCCTTCTTCTTTTAAATTATCTAAATATTGTTGTGCATCTTCTTTTGATCTTTCACCATACTGTTCGATGATTTGTAAAAGTGAATTCTCTACATCCACACTCATTGGTTCCTTAGCGCCACATACATAAACGTAACCACCGGCCTGCAGCCATTCAAAAATTTCATCGCCTTTCTTTCGCATTTTATGTTGCACATAAATTTTTTCATCCTGATCTCTTGAAAAGGCGATATCTATTTTGGTAAGCGCTTCTGTTTCAAACCAACTTTGGAGTTCTGCCTGGTAAAGAAAATCGGTAAGAAAATGTTGGTCGCCAAAGAACAACCAGTTTTTACCCGAAGCGCCTGTGGCATCTCTTTCAGCTATGAAAGAACGGAATGGTGCAATGCCTGTTCCCGGCCCGATCATAATAATATTTTTGTCTTCGTCAGGTAAACGGAATTGATTGTTTGGATGAATGTAAAATGATAATTCATTGTCCTCATTCAGCAGCGATAAGAACTCAGAAGCCAAACCATTTTTAACATCGTCATTTACTTTAAAACAATTCTTTGCAACAGTGATGTGAATTTCTCCGGGATGCGCTTCCGGCGAAGAAGCAATGGAATATAGCCTTGGTGCAATGGGCTCCAGGATTTTCAAGATTTCAGTAAACTCTAGTTCATCTTTTACAGGAAATATTTTCAGGAGATCCAACAAGTCAATTTTTGTTTCAGGAATTTCCTGTTGCAAGACGGACGCATATTTTTTAACAACGCGTTCAGGCAGATGAATGATGTTTAATTTTTTATGCAGAAGGTCATACACTGAAATCAATTCATCTTTATAATCTATATTTTTTTCAGGATCAATGCCGGTTAATTCAATAATTTGATCTACAAGATATTTTTTATTTTCCGGAATAATACCAATGGAATCGCCAGGCTGGTAAGCTACATCTTCTGCTTCAATTTCTATATGATTGGTTTCTTTGTTGCTGCCAATATCATTCAAATTTATATGCGCTAAAATTTTTCCTTTGTAAACGGTTCTGCCTTTTGCTTTTTTAGCAATGACGGTTGCTCGCGGCGTCACATTACTTTTTGTGTTTTCGTTTAAAGTATTGAAAACCCTGTTTAGCCATTCATCGGCTTCGGTTTCAAAATCCACGTCGCATTTTTGTAATGGTGAAATCCGGCTGCCGCCCAATTTGGTTAATTGTTCATCCACATCTTCGCCGGCTTTGCAAAACAAGGGATAAGAACTATCGCCCAAAGCCAACACACTATATTTTAATTTTGGAAGCTTAAATCCATTATTATGAACATGGTCATAAAATTTCTTTGCAGACAAAGGCGGTTCGCCATCGCCGTGCGTACTGATGATGGCTAAAAAATGTTCTTCTTTAGTAAGGTCGTTCAACCTGTATTGATCCAGGCTTTGCACCTTAGCATGAATACCTTGTTTCTTAGCCTTTGCTGCAAAAGTAGTAGCCAGCCTTTTTGAATTACCTGTTTCTGTAGCATACGCAATGGTTATTTTACTCACCGTATTTTTAGCAACGGCTGGTATTTCTTTTATTTCCTGTTGCGAAAGAATACCATTGAGATAGCCATTCACCCATACCAGTTCATCGCGGGTGGAAGCACTGATAAATTCCTGTAAAGTTTTTAACCTGCTTTCAACTAACATGTTCGTAAATTTTTTCCGGTTGATTTAAAGTGTTGATAATTTGTTGCATCGGTTGAAAATAATATTCATGGCTTCCGCTGTTTTCAAGCCAACGAAATTTTTCATGAAGCGACACAACTTTTCCGATAATAACTAAAGATGGAGAAATAAAGCTGCGTTGTTGCAGCGATGATTTATAATCGTATAAATTAGTCACATGTACATTCTGAAGCGGAGTAGTGGCCTGTTCTATCACAGCGAGTAACTTATCTTCATGAATATGGTTTGCGACTAAATTGTCGACAACTTTATTCAGCGTTTCTGACGACATGTAAAATACAAGTGTGTCATCCGTATTGGCCAACTCTTTCCAGTAATTTTCAGATATGATGTCGGATTTATAAAAGGTCAGAAAACGCACAGAGGTAGCGTAGCCCCGCGCCGTTAGCGGAATTCCCGCGAAGGCTGCCGCTCCTAATGCGGCAGTAACTCCCGGGATTATTTCATAAGGAATATGATTCGTAACTAATGTTTCCAACTCGTCTAAAATGTTGGAGAAGATTGAAACATCTCCACCTTTCAAACGAACCACTAACTTCCCCATCAAAGCATAATGCACCATTAAATCATTAATCGTTTCCTGCGGAGTAGAAATCCCGCGACGACATTGTTTTCCAACATGGATTATTTTAGCATCGGGATGAACATAATTTGCCAATATTTGTTTGCTTACTAAGCGATCCACCAATACCACATCTGCCTGCTGTAAATAGTGCGCCGTCTTGACCGTAATTAATTCGGGATCTCCCGGGCCCGCTCCGGCAATGATCGCTTTTCCTGTTTTCAATTGCTTGTTCATAAATAGTCCACTAAATTAGTAGGGTATTAAAATAAAAAAAATTAATTCGTTACCGGATCATGCATGCCCCGACAGTTACACAACTTGTTTCATCAATTAAAATAGCACCTCCGTTCTGCCGCAAATCTTTGTAAGAATCGAAAGCCACAGGTGAAGCGGTTTTGATTTTTACTTTAATAATATCATTCAAAACTGCTTTCTCCGGAAAGTCATTTTGTTCGAGCGTGTTTACATCCAGCCTGTATTGAATTTCTTTTACTACGCTTCTCACAAGGCGGCTGTTGGTTTGCAGAAAATATTTGCTTCCAGGCATTAATGGTTTATTGTCCATCCAGCAAACTACCGCTTCAAATTCCTGTTCCAGGCGAGGCTGGTTATTTACGGGAACAATCATATCGCCACGGCTGATATCTATATCATCCCCAAGATGCAAAATCACGCTTTGTTGAGCGAAGGCTTCAGGTACTTCTTTACCTGCTATCTCGATAGCTTTGATTGTACTTTCAACGCCTGATGGAAGTATGGCAACCTTGTCGCCTTTGCGATAAATACCACTGATTATTTTTCCCGCATAGCCCCTGTAGTCGTGGAGTTCTGCTACTTGCGGACGGATAACATACTGGACTGAAAAGCGTCCGTTAGTAAGATTTACATCAGAATCTAATTTTACATTTTCCAAAAGATGCAATAAAGGTTGTCCTTCGAACCAATCTAATTTTTCCGATCTTTCAACAATGTTGTCGCCATTCAGCGCGCTGATTGGAATGTATTTTACATCTTTCAGGCCCAGTGTTCTGGCCACCTTTTCATATTCAATAATTATGTTATTGTAAATATCTTCTGAGTAATTAACCAGGTCCATTTTATTAATTGCCACTACCACATGAGGCAGGTTAAGTAGTGACGCGATGATAGAATGGCGGCGCGTTTGTTCTACCACGCCGTTCCTTGCGTCTATCAAAATAATAGCCAATTCGGAATTGGACGCACCCGTTACCATGTTGCGGGTATACTGGATATGACCAGGAGCATCAGCGATAATAAATTTTCGTTTTGGTGTAGAGAAATATTTATAAGCTACATCAATTGTGATTACTTGCTCGCGCTCTGCGCGAAGGCCGTCTGTCAAAAGCGCCAGGTCTATTTCGCCTTCCGTTTTATTCTTACTTTGTTTTCCAATTGCTTCAAGTTGGTCCACCAATATAGACTTGCTGTCGTACAATAATCTTCCGATCAAAGTGCTTTTGCCATCGTCAACACTTCCGGCGGTTATGAATCTTAAAATATCCATGGTAAGGTTTGAGTTATTAGTTATTAGTTATCGGTTATGAGTTATTGGTTATGAGTTATCGGTTATGAGTTATGAGTTATTAGGTATGAGTTATGGGTAATGAGTGCCTCCTAATTACTGATCACTGATCACTTTTCACTTTTCTCCCTATCACTGATCACTCATCTCTTACCCCCTAAAAATATCCTCCCTTCTTCCTGTCTTCCATCGCTGCTTCAGAAACTCTGTCGTCTATTCTCGTTTCGCCTCTTTCACTGGTTTTGGCAGCAATAATTTCTTTTATAATTCCATCAATGTCGTCTGCATTTGATTTTACGGCAGCCGTACATGTCATGTCGCCTACAGTGCGGTAGCGCACTCTGGTCTTAAATATTTTATCCGTCGGATCCAGTTTGATATGTTCAGATAATGATACAAACTGGCCTTCATGTTCTATCACTTCTCTTTCATGCGCGAAATAAATAGATGGCAATTCAATTCGTTCTCTCTTAATATAATTCCAGATATCAAGTTCTGTCCAGTTGCTAATAGGAAATGCTCGAACGTTTTCTCCCTTGTGAATTTTACCGTTGTAAATGTTCCATAACTCCGGACGTTGAAGTTTTGGATCCCATTGGCCAAACTCATCCCTTACTGAAAAAATTCTTTCTTTAGCCCGCGCTTTTTCTTCGTCTCTCCGGGCGCCTCCTATTAGTGCATCAAATTTATATTCTTCGATAATGTCAAGAAGAGTAAAGGTTTGTAAAGCATTTCTACTGGCAAATTTTCCTTTGGGTTCGGTAAGATGTTTTTCTTTGATGGTGGCTTCCACGCTGCCAATCACTAATTTTTCTCCGATCTCATTTACTAATTTATCCCTAAAGGCCAATGCTTCGGGGAAGTTGTGTCCCGTGTCAATATGCACTAAAGGAAACGGGAACTTGCCGGGACGAAAAGCTTTTAAAGCCAGATGCACCAGCGTTATAGAATCCTTGCCACCTGAAAACAATAGTGCGGGTCGTTCAAACTGGCCAGCCACTTCTCTCATTATGTGAATCGCTTCAGATTCCAATTGTTGTAAATAATCTAAATGATATTGGCTCATTGGATACTTTTTATTTTCAAATTCATCTTCGTGACGTAAACGTGACCATACAAATGGTTGTTCTTCTTTCGCGTTGATAGGGCTTTGAAGCATCAGGTTGTATTAATTTAATTTGGAAAAAGTTCGTGAAATAAATATTGAAAAGGTTCGTGTTTTGCTGCATTTACAGTTTATTAAGCGGACAACAACAGCGTCTCATGGGGTAGTGAGGCATGCACATATGTAGAAAAAACTGCGTATTCATATTGTGTAAGATTTCAATAGTCTACTGCAAAGGTAGGGTAATAGGTTTTAAAAAATAAAAAAAATGAAATATTTTTTTCCGGATGTAGTAACCGCCAGGATTTTTTGATTTCAGATTTTGCACAACAGTTACCTGGAATCCTTTGTGGGAAAGTGTTTTACTAATTCTTTGAAACTCCGAAACATCATGGAATAGTTTTCCACATTTTCGGATTGTTTTCTTATTTTAAAGTATTTGGGATTAAGATTTAGGGTTATGAACTGATTGTTTCTTATTTCTTTTATAAAATAAACCTGCCCAATTATTTGCCATTAACACTACTGATCCTTACGCTTTAGCGTCTTCTTACCTTCTCCTTTATGCATCCCGCATCCACTGCCTGAAGGCTGGCGCTGTTTCCTGGCTTACAATAATTGAATGATTAATCTCGGGAATATTTAGGTCTATTGACAATTTCACTTTTTCAAAAGGCTTAAATCCTTTTATAAAATTAAGGTTGACGATGTAATGCCTGTTGGCTCTGAAAAAATTATTTTCATCCAGTTCACTTTCCAATTGGGTAAGTGGTTTATCCACAATATATTTTTTGCAGAAACGATCTATAACAAACACCATTTTATTTTCCGTATAGAATAAAATAACATCCTCAAGGCGCAATGCAATATTTTCCTGTCCTTTTTTTGCAAGCAATCTTGATTTTGTCTTTTGATTGATAAAATTCATCAACCTGGCTAACGGTTGATCGGGATCATGCTGTGCAAAGTAATGCTTCAAACGCCTGTATTTTTCCAACGCTTTCTTAATGTCATTTTTTTCTACTGGTTTCAGAATATAATCAATTCCATTATTTTCAAAAGCCAGCAGCGTAAACTGATCATAAGCTGTAGTAAAAATGACAGGAGTCTGAACGCCTGCCTGTTTAAATATCTCAAAGCTTAATCCGTCGGATAATTGTACATCACTGAATATAATATCCGGCAGTAAAGAAACATTTTTTAAATATTCTATACTTTCTTTTACCGTTTTCAATCTGGCCTGTACATTCACTTCGTTGGAGGCTTCAGAAAGTGCGCGCAGCATCACTTTCATTGCGGGGATTTCGTCTTCAATAATAATTACGTTTATCATAGCTCTGTATTTTGATAGATTAAGGGCAATTTTACAATGAACTCATTTGCATTATTTTCAATGGTTATATCTTTTTTACAAAAGAACTGGTAACGTGACCGTAAATTTTTCAGGCCAATTCCGGTTGAATCTTCATGATATGTTTTTTGCGTTTTAAAATTCTTAACCAGCAGAAAATCATTCTTTAGTTCTATCACTATCTGCAAAGGGTTCTCATTAGTAAATCCATTGTGCTTCACAGCATTTTCAACAGCTACCTGCAACGCAAATGGCAAAATCATAATCCTGCCGCCGTTTTGGTCGTCCAGGTTTTTAGTAAGTCTTAATTGATTATCATATCTTAATTGTATAAGGTAAAAGTAATTATCAATGAATTCCATTTCATTATGAAGCGAAATCATTTCCCGGTCTTTATTTAAAAGAAAATATTTATAGACAGTTGCCAGTTTGCTATTAAATACATGGGCAGTTTCCGGGTTGTTCAATATAAGATACGAAAGCGTGTTGAGACAATTAAAAATAAAATGTGGTTCCAGTTCACTTTTTAGATTCGACATTTCAGCCACATTTCTTTCCCAATCAAGTTGATCCACCATTTTTGAATCAAGTTCTCTCTCTTTGCTCAGGTATAGTATTTCATAAACAAGGGTAAAAACAATCACCGCAAATACTGATAAAATAATAGCCAGGAAATAAGGTGTCCATTTAAAAGCTTCTTTTGAGATCTTATACCATATCAATGTGAGGATACCGGCAATAGCGCCGCCGAATAAAGCATTGGTCAAAGAGACTGTTGAAATTTTGATAAACGTATTTTGATTAAGCGAAAACCAATTCCTTATTTTAAGATGAAGCCACCTGGAGCAGATCCAGATACTCCACGACATAAAGATGAAGAAAGTGTAAATGGCAATCAATTCAAGCAGAGAGTAAAGAGAGTAAGTAATAATATTAGATAGGTAGGGGATGATGATTCCAAGCAAAGGAATAAACAAGAAGCGTAAAATTTTATCTTTTACCATTAATAGATGTAATTATACTTTTAGTTGCAGAAATATGGGGTTTTAATAGGCCCTAAACTTGCTATCAAATCTATTTATACATATTGTTAACACATAGACAAATATTTTATAAGCGGATATTATTTTATGAGCGGTTGAGCCGGATAAAATAATTGCCCACTTGCCTTTCCAATGGTACGTTTAAAATAACGGAAGGTTACAGCGCCAGGTTTTTTTCCGGCAAAAAATTTGAATTAGTAATATTTGAAACCTGATTTTTCATGTGTTGGATAGAA
>JAHEZA010000494.1 GCA_023251335.1 Chitinophagaceae bacterium
AAAAGACGAAAAACCGAATCACCATCATTTTGATAATTTTTCGCTGCATTAATTCCTCCCTGCGCAGCTATGGAATGCGCCCGGCGTGGGCTATCCTGGAAACAAAATGATTTTACTTTGTAACCCAATTCGCCCAAAGTGGCTGCAGCAGAAGCTCCGGCGAGTCCGGTGCCAATTACAATCACTTCTAATTTTCTTTTGTTGGCTGGACTTACCAGTTTTACGTGGTCCTTATAATTGGTCCATTTCTGGTCCATGTTACCGTCCGGAATTTTTGCGTCTAATGCCATACGTTATATGAAGATTTTTAATTTAATTTTTGCCATTAGCTGTTCGCCTATTGCAGCCACCCTAACATAAATGCTAACGGCATAAATGCGAAAAGCAAACAGATGCCAACTGAATAAAAAATGCCAATGCCTCTAATGATGGGAGTCCATCTTTTATTATTAACGCCAAAGGTTTCGAAGGCGCTTTTAAAGCCATGAAGTAAATGAAATAAAAGAGATGCCAAACCTATCATGTATAATGTAAACCAGACAGGATTGGTAAATACTTCTTTCATATCCTGATATAAATCAATTACAGGCCCATGAAAGTATAATTCGCGCTTTGTACTTGCCCAAAAATGGTATAAATGCATCACCAGGAACAAGAGTATAAATGTACCAAGCCACCCCATCGTACGGCTATACCATTTTATGCCTGTTGGGTACTTTAATTCTTTATAATTTATTTTTCGTGCTGATTTATTTTGTTTCCACAGAATAAGTCCCTGCACGATGTGTAAAATAAATGTAGCAAATAATCCAATTTCAAGAAAACGTACTATGTAATTGTGCAACAAAAAGTAGGCCGCAACATTAAAAGTGTTACCATCATCATTTACAAAAATCAATGCATTGAGGCCCGCATGCACAATAAGGTAAATGATCAGAAAAAAACCCGTTAGGGCCATCAATACTTTTTTTCCTATCGAAGAAGTGAAAAACTGTTTCCAGGTCATAAATCAGAAAGTTAATAAATTTCAGAAAAGCAAATGTACTAAAGGAAGCTTAATATTTTTTTATAGGTTTCCAATAACAAAAAAAATAAAAAAGTAAAGAAAGATGGAAGGTTATTTGTTTGTTAACTGCCAGTAAACAAACAAATAACCCCAATTTTTATTCATGGATTTAAAGATTACCCATTCAATCTTCTTAATAAAATATTATCAATCTTACTAAAAAGTCCTTCCGGTTTCATCGTGCGCCAGGAAGGGATATCAATGAGTTCAATATAGTTATGGAGGCGAGCTTTTATAAAATCATATTGTGTTTGTGAAGGCATGTTCAAACTAACGATCCATCCGCCTTCCTCATTGATATCTTCGTGCCATTCTTCATAATAGCAATCATCACTGCTATGAAAATTAAGCACATTTTCTGTTATCAATATAAACTTCGTAATTCCCAGGCGCAGGAATTCATCTATGACATCGCGCTTCAAGTTCATGATATCATTCTCAATAGCGTCATTCCATTCGCCGATGAGTTCAATAATCACATACTGTTCTTCATAATCCGCCATCAATACTTTTAGATATAAGGTCCTGCTTCCAAATTCATCCCACAACGGATGAATAAAATAATTGTACACCGTATTTGAAAATTCAAACTCACTATACTGACGTCCATAAAATGGAGAATATTCATCTTTTTCCGAAGTATACAAATATTGCCAGTTATCGTATGGTTCTATGTCTTGCATCTTTTACAAAATTATTATTTATTGATTAAAACATGTGTGAAAATCATATGAAATATTAAGTGTAATTTTCTATTCTCAATAATTTTTTTGAGATAATAATAATCATTATTTGTTCTTTTACTGTTATAAAATATCTTTCGCTGAAACTAAAAATCATCCCGATTTCAAGTATGTTGGGAAATATTTTTTGCAAAAATTTTAGTCGGGTTGGAAAATAAAAAATCATAATAATTGTTGGTTTACTGCTATATAGTAAATTGTGAATCATTCTATGGTAAATAAAATTCCTGATTTAAGAAGCGTACATGTTATAAGATATGTAACGCCGCTACGCGAAGGAGGCTCCATGCCTGCCATTGCGGAAGCAGATGATGAATTCTATTATGTAGTTAAGTTTCGCGGAGCGGGGCAAGGTACCAGAGCACTCATTGCAGAACTTATCGGCGCTGAAATAGCTCGTGCGCTCGGTCTTCGTGTTCCAGAAATAGTTTTCGCTATCCTTGATGAAGCATTTGGTCGTACTGAACCCGACGAAGAAATACAAGACCTGCTGAAAGCGAGTGTTGGCCTTAATCTGGGAGTACATTACCTGCAAGGCGCTATCTCTTTTGACCCTGTGAT
The DNA here is from genome assembly GCA_023251335.1 of Chitinophagaceae bacterium. GTDB lineage: Bacteria > Bacteroidota > Bacteroidia > Chitinophagales > Chitinophagaceae > Ginsengibacter. Next base: position 2,371 of record JAHEZA010000494.1, read on the forward strand.
AAATATTGTTGATCCAATAGTTGCCTCACAAATAGTGTGGATGGATTGCCTGCTTACCAATGTGGATCGTACCGCACGAAATACCAACATGTTGATGTGGCATAAAGAATTATGGCTGATAGATTTTGGCGCTTCTCTTTATTTTCATCATACCTGGAAAGATTGGAAGGAACAGGCCATCAAACCTTTTGCGCTGGTAAAAGATCATGTCCTCCTCTCGCATGCATCTGAATTGGATACGGTCGATCGATCTTCCAAGGCGATACTTTCAAAAGAGTTCATGCGCCATATAATTTCTTTGATCCCGGCTGAATGGCTCGAAAATGAACCGACATTTAAAACGGTAGATGAACACAGGGAAGCTTATCTTGAATTTTTAGAAACACGGATAGCTCATTCACAAATTTTTGTAAAAGAAGCAAAGCATGCAAGACAGTCAATTATTTGAATACGCTGTTATCCGCATTGTGCCGCGCGTAGAGCGGGAAGAATTCCTAAACGTTGGGGTGATAATGTATTGCGCAAAACAAAAATTTTTGCAGGCAGAATTTAAATTGAACGAAAAAAGAATTAGACATTTTTGCGAAAAAATTAATGTAGAAGAAGTGGAAGAAC
>JAHEZA010000495.1 GCA_023251335.1 Chitinophagaceae bacterium
GGCGCAAAAATAAAATAGGACACTTTTTTTACTATTGATTGCGCGAAATAAAAATTTCCCTTTTTTGTCGGTTTACTGCCAGATCAAAATAAGGTAATAACCCCGCCAGGATGACCGGTCGGATAGGGTTGGTGTAATATGAAACTACATTTTCTACGAAGGTTTAGAACTTTAAGCACATTTAAATATTCACTAGCTAAGACGGTAATTTATATTGATGCTGAATAAACCTTCCTGGTTTGGCAACGCGATTGTAGTCTAATTAATATTTTGATTTGAGACGTATAATTCTTTATCTGCCAGGTTCTAATTTATCTTTAATAACCTTAGCAGTTATCTTTAATAACCTTAGTAGAAAATCATTACATTTATTTTTCAACCTTATTACCTTATAAAAATAAATTATGCAGCTCTCATTTTGCATGGGCAAGATTTAGCATCTTAATCAGCCTGAACATCATCGTAAAATGAGTTTTCAGGAAGAATACGATGAATTTATTAATTAGAATAAAGGGCTTTGGTCGTGACGATCTGAATTACCAGGCGAATTCGTCCAAAGTGCATTGGTTGAAAGAAACTAAAACCAGCTTTTCGTTTCTGGCTTCTAACAAATTGTAAGATGTCAAGCATTTTTATTGAAGAGTCATTAAGGCTCTAAATAATTGAAAAGGCTGAAGATTAGTTAGAGACATTGCGGCGCGGCGGTGGGATGGCCGGACAAACGCGCGGAGCGATCGGGTTGTCCTTGAATTTTTTGTTTCTTTTTTGTTCAAGCAAAAAAGAAAAGAATCAGAACTATGATTGAATTGTATTTAAGGAATTATAAGCACTCACGACTTAAACGCTTTATTCTATTAATTTTTTTAATTTCCATCGCGCCTTGCAGAAAAATTTTTCATCCTAACGTTTATGGTTACCAGCAATTGCGCGCGCAGTAAACCGGCAAATTCTTTGAATTTCTATTTTGGCCAGTTATAAAACCTATGTCTGTCGAAAAACACTTCGTGTAAAGATGAAGTAAAACAGAATCAGCATTATTTGTCCATTTACTGAAAATGACCGGAATTTCTTCCGGTCATTTTCAGATGTTGCAACAATTTTGAAAGGTGTTTTAATAAAGCACTTTTATGACCACCACGCTTCCATCCTCACGCGTGATTTCTAATTGATAGATGCCACGAGCCATCTTGTAATCCCATTTAATGTCTTCACTTCCGTTGCCTCCCGCATATTCTATTTGTTTAGCAACTATCAACTGGCCCAAAGGATTTAATAACCTGATACGATATCTTCCTTCCGGCTGATTGATAAATTGTAAATGGATAACAGCGTCCGTAATCGGGTTAGGATAAATGCTGATACCGGTTTTTAAATTAGTGATCAAGACATTCACCATGGTACTATATACTGTCTTGCTGCTCTTATCCACACTCCTGATGCGATAATAATTGTTTCCCGGAACAGCGTCTTTGTCTATCCACTGATAGTTTGCTCCTACGGTATTGTTTGCTGCCACGGTGCCTGTTTTCACAAAGTTATTTCCATCTGTCGATTTCTCTACTTCGTATTGCAGCATATTATTTTCGTTGGCCATGTTCCAGTTCACCACGATCTCTTTGTCTTTCTGGGCTGCTTTGATTGAAACAAAAGTTACCGGCAATACTTCCATCTTTTTAAATACGATGATAAACCTGTCTGCGGCAAAAGACCCGGCATCCGAATTGACTGTAAAGTCGGCAAAAGAAGGCCCTGTAAGGCTTACTTCCTTCTGTGTTTTTAAATAATTATCCACGAGGTAGGCCGTTACTGCCGCATCTTCCATATTCGTTGGATTAAATCCTAACCGGTAAGTTGCCTTAGACACATTTTTGAGGTCGAAATAAATGGTATCCTTTGCCGACACCGTATTTCGGGCTTCAACCGCCAATATAACGCCGTCCCTTCTCAACCCTAAATTCAGACCCGCATTCCTAATCTTTATCGCGTCATTTGCATCTAAGCTGTTTTTATATTTAGAATTAAATGCTACCACGTTTCCATCGGCAATTTTGCCGGAGGCGCTATACAAGTACGTTCTGAGGAAGCCGCTTGCCGAAATATCACCGCCTCTGAATACCAGGTGGCTCCCGGATCTTTTATCACTTTCGTTGAAAGTAAGCGTTACGCCGCCACTGGTTGTATTGTTTACAAACGCTGCCTGCCCGGATTCAAGATTGCGATAGGGCGTTCCATCAATGTAGTAAGAAGTTGGAACTGTCGGGAAATATGAATTAACACTTGAAATAGTCTGGTAGCCACCAAGCCCCCTCTCTCCGTATATTAATGGATCCCACACATAAAACTGAGGAATTCCCGCGGCTTCCGTAACATTCACAAAATCAACTGCAGATGCATAAGGATTGCCGACTGAAGAAAAGTTTACAGGAACTGTAATTGGAACCGGACCTGTATATAACGGCCCTTTGGTGCGCATCGCGGTAGGGACGTGCGGTGTCGATAAATCTTCAGTAGCCTGCCTGTCTCCCCTGATGAATAAGAAGAAACCATTTTGAATATTCGGGAATCGCATATTGGTGCCCGTTATGTTAATATAAGCCTGTGTCGGCGCGTCCCAATATTTCATAGAAGGGTTGGGGCTGACCCAATCTAAGGTACCGTCACTTACCGGCCCTGTAATCTGCGTGCCATAACCAATAGGAGCCTGCACTTTCGGAGCCTGGTTTTCCTGCCATGCCTCATGAATGGTCTGTGTCGTTTGCGTAGGTATAGCGAGGAATTGCCAGTTCTGGAGGGCTGTTGAATAACGCTCTACAGTTACATCCCCTGTGATGGAATGGCCGGTCATATCTCCCAGCCACGCGGTTTCAGAAGCTGTTGATTTTAAGGTCAGGAAGCCGCCGGTTGATAATTTGGTGCCGGACGGACTATAAGTTACCGACCGATAAATATCCACGCTTCCTGCCAGCGTAACGCCGGAACCA
>JAHEZA010000496.1 GCA_023251335.1 Chitinophagaceae bacterium
CAAAACAAAAAAAATTGGAGTGTGGAAGAATGAACAAATAGATCTCCACAAAAAGCCGGTTATTTTTTTATTGATGGCGTAGCAAGCGAAACATCTCTGCGTTTTGGGATAAAATGTGTTTCAGTAATTTTGTCCAAAGAGTTGAGAGTTAATTTAATTGACGATAAACCTTTAAATTTTACAAAATGAAAATCCCCGAAAATTATCAAACAGTCATGCCGTATTTAATTCTCGAAAACGCGGTTGGGTTTATTGAGTTTACAAAAAAAGTATTTGACGCAAAAGAAACACATAAAACAATGCGTGATGAAAACACCATCATGCACGCAGAAATAATGATTGGCGGAAGTACTATCATGTTTGCTGAGGCAACCAAAGATTTTAAGGTGAGCAACGCGGGATTATTTGTTTACGTTGATAATGCCGATGAAAGGTTTGAAACTGCATTATCAAATGGAAGCAGTATAGTAACTGAACTCTCCAATCAACCTTACGGCCGCAGCGGAGGTATTAAAGATCCGTTTGGGAATGTGTGGTGGATAACGTCAGTAAAATAAATGCAAAAACCACAGCTCCTGTCTCACGGTTTTGGTAAGTTAGCGGGGAAAGGCAACCTTCGTGACACATGATTTTCCGGGAAAGGCAAATAAGAATACTGAATAAAAGTTGTTTTACTGCAAAAATTGGAGTTTACTCTGATAAAAAACTATTTCCCCGAAACTATCCGTCGCAATAAAGCAACAATAAAGGTAAATATTGCCGCACCAATAATTGCCCAGATTATGGGAAAAGGTTTTCCATCCACACTAATAGTAAAAAAATCAGGTAATCCCATTTTGCCGGCAACCCATAACCCGATGTAAGCGCCAATAAATCCTACAATAATAGAAACCAGGCAACCTCCGAGATTGTATCCTGCAAGCGATTGGCCAATACCTCCACAAATAGCGGCTATCAGTAAAAGAACAAGAAATCCCATTAAAGTCATAGCTCAGGAGTTTATGTTGAAAACAAGATGTACAACTCACCACTACCAAAAATGAAACCAGAAAATGATTCTTTTTTTTAATTTATTAATATATTTTGCTGAAACACAGTATACCTATTCTTTGCTGCCGCAAAAAAAATGTGGAACTTTAAATTTCAGGCTTCATCTTTGCCTGCAAGTACAAAAAACATAATCAGGCATGATGGATTCAAAACCGGTGGCGAAAAGTTTAATCTCAAAAAAGATAGATGGTTTTTTTATTGACCTTTATTCCGCTTTTCAGTTTATCGGTAGATTTTTTAAAGAATTGTTTACGCCTCCTTATGAGTTTAAGGAAATCGTTAAACAATGTTACGAAGTTGGTTACAAGTCTCTTTTCCTCATTACACTCACGGGCTTTATTACAGGGCTGGTTTTTACCAAGCAATCAAGACCTTCTTTATCAGAATTCGGCGCGACGTCATGGCTACCAAGCCTGGTAGCAATTGCTATTATACGTGCACTTGCACCATTAGTTACCGCGTTGATATGTGCGGGAAAAGTAGGGTCAAACATTGCGGCAGAGCTCGGCTCTATGAAAGTAACCGAACAGATAGATGCTATGGAGGTTTCGGCCACGAATCCCTTTAAGTTTTTGGTGGTGAGCAGGGTATTGGCCACTACCTTGATGATTCCGATGCTGATGTGCTATACGGGATTTGTCGGCATGTTGGGCGCTTTTCTCAACGTGCATCAAAATGAGGCAACCAGCTATATTACCTTTTTTCAGCAGGCTTTTGAAAAAATTTCTTTCCTTGATATTTTCGCTTCAACTGTCAAAAGTATTGTATATGGGTTTACGATAGGTATAGTGGGCTGTTACAAAGGATTTCATGCCAAAAATGGAACAGAGGGAGTTGGCCGGGCAGCTAATTCGTCTGTAGTGCTTTCGATGTTTTTAATTTTTATAGAAGAGATACTTATTGTTCAAGTCACTAACAGTATTCGATAACAGATGCAGGATTCAAATTATAATAATAGCCAGGGTGAAGTACAGATTTCTATAAAAGACTTGTATAAATCGTTTGGCGACAATCATGTGCTCGAAGGGGCTAATCTGGAGGTTCATAACAAAGAGAACGTAGTAGTATTGGGACGATCCGGAACAGGTAAGTCCGTGCTGATAAAGATTGTTTGTGGCCTGTTAAAACCTGACAATGGCATAGTAAATGTATTAGGAAAAGATGTTCCGCGGTTAAATGATAGTGAATTACAGAAGTTTCGGTTACAGATAGGATTCTCATTTCAGAACAGTGCATTGTACGATAGCATGACGATAAAAGAAAATCTTGCTTTTCCGTTAATAAGGCATTCAAAACATCTGACGAAAAAAGAAGTGAATGCTCAAATAGAATCGGTGTTGGATGATGTAGGATTGCTGCAAACGATCAATCAAATGCCTTCCGAATTATCCGGCGGTCAGCGAAAAAGAGTGGGCATAGCGCGGACGTTGATTCTGAGGCCGCAGATCATGTTATATGATGAGCCTACATCGGGCCTGGACCCGATAACAAGTATTGAGATTAATAAACTAATCAACCATGTAAGACATAAGTTTAATACGACGTCAATTATCATCACACACGATCTGACGTGCGCAAAAACAACGGGTGATAAAGTGGCGATGCTTTTTGACGGGAGATTTATTAAGCAGGGTACATTTGACGAAGTTTTCAACACCGATGATGAGCGGATTCAAAATTTTTATAACTACAATTTTATTCAATAATTATGAGATCAACAGGAACAAGAAGAGCAGTTATCGTGGGGATATTTATTTTCTTAGGGGTTGGCATTTTGATTGTCACGATTCTTACACTGGGCTCTCAAAAGAAGACCTTCGGAGATTCTGTAGGAGTAAAATCTTTTTTTGAAAATGTAAATGGGTTACAAAAAGGAAATAATATCTGGTTCTCCGGCGTAAAAGTAGGCACGATCAAAGACATAACCATT
>JAHEZA010000497.1 GCA_023251335.1 Chitinophagaceae bacterium
GGTTACAGGCTTATTGGTTATGAAAACAGGATGCTGAATAAAGAAGATTTTAATGACGATAAGAAAGATGCGGGAGAATTGGGAAGCGGTCACACCGTTACAGCGCTTTATGAAATCATTCCTACGGGAGTAAAGTCGCCGTTCCTAAAAGATGTGGATCCGTTGAAATACCAGGATAATAAAAAGAAGAAGTCTTCTTCGTTCAATAATGAAATGGTTACCATAAAATTTCGTTACAAAGCGCCGGACGGCAATGAAAGTAGATTAATGGTTCATTCTGTGAATAATGAATCCAAGTCTTTTAAAAACGTTTCTGATAACTTAAGATTTGCCGCTTCGGTAGCAGGTTTCGCCATGCTTCTTCGCGACAGTGAATACAAAGGGAATGCAAAATTCAGCACCATATTACAAATAGCAAAATCGTCACTGGGGAAAGATGAAGAAGGGTATAGAAAAGAATTTATGAGCCTTGTAAAAAAGGCATCGGAATTGAAAAGTGAGTTGGTGCAGTCTGAAGATGAATAAGAATTTTAGTTATTTTTTTTTAAATAGAATTTCTTCTTTTTTGTTGCTTTACTGCTACCAACAGCATTATTTCTCTAAATTTTTTAATCCGGAATATTATTCTAAATTGAATTTATAAATTCTGAAAATTATGAGCGAGGAAAACAATTTGCCTGAAGAAGAAAAATTCAGCGACGATCCGGAAGAAAACCTGCGTATGCAAAATGATTTTTTAAAAATGAAAATGATGGCGGAATCAGGCGCCTGGTTTGGAAGCGAAGATGGCTTGCCTCCGGAAATAGAAAATCAGTTTTTGAAAAATGTGATGGAGTTTGAAAAGATCAATGCTGGCGCAAAATCAAAAACTATTTATGAGCTTCTTGATAAACCTCAATTTGAAGATGAAATGAATCTTGACGAGGAAAGATTTGAAATTGAATATGCAAGACTGAACAAACTATTGGAAGAGCATGGCATGCACGTTGGGTTTAATCGTGAGAGGGATGATCGCTTTAAATATAATTTTATCACGAAAGAATTGTTTGAACATGAAACCGTTTTTATGCCTGTGAAGGGCATGATAACCGGTTTTCTTTACGAAGAATTTCATCCGGATCATGAGTTAGATATTACGGAATTGACGAATCGGTTTTTGAACGATTTCCTGGAACGAAACCTCGATGTAAATACTCATTATATCAATGAACAAATCGTCCATCCGGAAGGAAAGCTGATTCCCCGGGAAGATATTATCAAAAGATTTTTATCCATGTATGAGGCGATACCGGAATTTGAAAACCCTTCTTTTGAAATAGAAAACCAGGATTTTGAATTGCAGAAAAAAGATGATGTCCAAACAGGAATGGGTTTTAGCGAGGGAACTATTCGGTATGATGCCGTATTCCGGGATGGCGAACGCAAAAAAATAAATGGCCCTTTTAAAATCTATTTTTCGCTGGAATGGGATTGCTGGACCATTTGTTTCTTCTATCTCGCGGGATATAATTTAATGGCGAAAGAAAAAGATTAATCTAAGACAGAAGTAATTTTTTCAGGATTTTTTATGTCGACGGCAACGATTTTCTTTTTACCAAAAATCATTTTGAAAAAGACCGGAAAAGTGGTGACTAATATTAATCCAATAATGATCCATTCCAAATGATCTTTAATCCATGCGTTCTCACCAAGCAAGAAACCCAGGGTGGTTATACTCACGATCCAAAGAAAAGCGCCAAGTATATTGAATGAAATAAACTTTTTATAATCCATGTGAACCACACCGGCCACGATAGGGGCAAAGGTCCTTACGATAGGAAGAAAACGAGCGACAATAATAGCCAATCCTCCGCGCTTCTCATAGAATTCATGGGCGCTTTCTAAATGCTTTCTTTTGAAGAGCCATGTTTCTTTTCGTTCAAAAAGCAATGGGCCTGATTTTTTACCAAACCAATATCCAACGATATTTCCAATGATGGCTGCAATGGTGAGCAGGATGATCCAGAAGATAAGATTCATGGGATGGCTTTCGAATGGAAAAGGACTCTCTTTCGCTCCTGCAATGATCATTCCTGTGATAAACAATAGAGAATCGCCGGGAAGTAGAAATCCAACAAAGAGGCCGGTTTCGGCGAAAATAATAAACGCTACCAAAAACAATCCACCGTGGGCCATGATCCAGTCCGGATTGATGAGTTCGCGTAAAAATTCGATGATAGAATCCATAGTCTTTGATGATTTTTTACAATCCGGTGAAGATAATTTTAAACATCGGAAAAGATAAAATATGTCGTATGTAAATTAGTTAATTATTCTAAAAAGAATTTTTCTTTTTTTTAAATAATATCTTCGTATCAAGGGAAAATATTTCCTGGCGAACAAAGATTATTTGGTTCAGTTCAAACAGATTTCGGGAGCAAAAACCTGAGTTAAAAATAAAATTCCGCTACAAGGCTACGCTGGACGAATAATTTATTATTGCAATGAATAGATCTTTTTAAAGAACGCAATGTTTAACTATTAATTTTAAAATAATAAGCAAATGCAGATGAATAGTTCCGATTTTTTAAAGAAATATGCAAATCATCCGCATTATTTTGCACCGGTTGGAGATCAACTGCATGCTAAAAGCTGGCAAACTGAAGCGCCTTTGAGAATGTTGCTGAACAACCTGAATGCTGAAGTAGCCGAAAACCCTGATGAGTTGGTTGTTTACGGTGGTATTGGGCAGGCGGCACGAGATAAGAAATCGCTACAAAAAATTATTGAAATTTTATTAGAACTGGATGAGCAACATTCGTTATTGGTGCAATCGGGGAAACCGGTTGGTATTGTGCGATCGCATCCGCAGGCGCCACGAGTGTTGATTGCAAACAGCAACCTTGTGCCGAAATGGGCAACGTGGGAGCACTTCAATGAATTGCGTAGCAAAGGGCTGATGATGTTTGGGCAGATGACCGCGGGAAGCTGGATATACAT
>JAHEZA010000498.1 GCA_023251335.1 Chitinophagaceae bacterium
TGTGCGTTGATTCTTTCAGATTTGCATTTTGGTAAATCCGGGCATTTCAGAAAATCCGGCATAGGAATTCCGCAAAATATCTTTAAAGATGATCTGCAGAAGTTGTTTTCGCAAATTCAATTTTTTAAACCAAAAACATTGCTCATCGTCGGCGACATGTTTCACAGTTCAGCAAACAAAGAAATTGACTTGTTTTTAAAATGGCGAAAAGATATTCCTGAAATAGATTTTTTATTAATCAAAGGAAATCATGATATACTCTCTAAAAATTTCTACAAGAAAGCCAACATCACTGTCTTTGAAAACAAATTAGCCATCAAAGGATTTTGTTTTGTTCATGATATCGGCTCTTCATGTGATGATGAAAAATTATTCATCTTCTCCGGCCATCTGCATCCCGGCATCAAGTTGGAGGGAATGGGTAAGCAATCCGTTATGCTTCCGTGTTTTTATTTTGGGAGAAGATATGCTGTGCTTCCTGCATTCAGCGCTTTTACCGGAACGGCAAAGATAAAACCAGCAAAAGGTGACCAGGTTTTTGCCTTACTAAAAAATGAAATCCTGCCCATGCAATAAATCTATTTTCCTTTTCCAACGGTTTAATTTTGTTTTACATTTGCGCCTATGTCAATTACTGTTTCTAATCTTACTAAGATCTATGGAAAACAAAAGGCCGTGAATGATATTTCGTTTAGCGTGAGCGATAATGAGATTGTTGGTTTTCTGGGACCAAACGGAGCAGGCAAATCCACGACCATGAAAATCCTGACCGGTTATTTAAGTCCGGAATCCGGCACGGCAACTGTAAATGGAATTGATGTAATAAAGAATCCACTTGAAGCAAAAAAAGTAACTGGCTATCTGCCGGAAGGGAATCCTTTGTATTATGAAATGTATGTGCGTGAATATCTGGAATTTATCGCCAATATTCATCATCTGGGATCGGTAAAGAACAGAATTGAAGAAGTAATTGACCTGACGGGTTTGCGGGCCGAGAGCAACAAGAAAACCGGTCAGTTGAGCAAAGGATATAAGCAACGGGTAGGCCTGGCAGCGGCACTTATCCATGATCCGAAAGTATTGATTTTAGACGAGCCTACTACCGGGCTTGATCCCAACCAGATCATCGAAATAAGACAGGTGATTAAAGATCTTGGCAAAAATAAAACGGTGCTGTTTTCATCGCATATTTTACAGGAGGTAGAAAGTATTTGTGATCGCGTAATCATCATTAATAAAGGAAATTTGGTAGCAAATGATTTATTAACCAATCTGCAATCTGCTAATAAAGACTCGCGGGTTATCATCGTACAGTTTGGGAAAAATACAGACATACAATTATTAAAAAATCTGTCAGATGTGGAATCCGTGGATGAGGTGGCAAACCAATATCACATCCGGACTTCAGATCCGGAAAAAGTAAAAAAATTACTGTTGGAGTTTAGCTTAGAAAATAATGTAGATATCATTTCTTTACAAAGCAAAAGCTCAAGTTTGGAAGAGGTGTTTAGGAATTTAACAGGGAATATTCAAACCAATTAATTAAAATTAAATTTGCATCAAGAATCTTAATATATAAAAACAATAAAAACAAAAATGAGTTATATCGCAAACATTACAGCCAGGCAAATTTTAGACAGTCGCGGCAATCCAACTATTGAAGTTGATATCCTTTCGGAAAATGAATACCTAGGAAGAGCCGCAGTGCCATCGGGCGCCAGTACCGGAATACATGAAGCAGTAGAACTTCGTGATGATAATAAGAAAGTATATGGTGGCAAAGGGGTACTTAAAGCAGTAAAAAATGTAAACACTACCATTGCTGATTCGTTGATTGGCTGGGACGTGGCCGATCAGACTGGAATAGATGCTAAAATGTTGGCGCTGGATGGGACAGAAAATAAAGGGAAATTGGGTGCTAATGCTATATTAGCGGTGAGTCTTGCGGTGGCAAAAGTTGCGGCGCTGGAGGCCAACCTTCCCTTATACAGATATATCGGTGGTACGAACGCAAAAATTCTTCCGATCCCAATGATGAATATTTTGAATGGCGGCGCACATGCCGATAACAAAATAGACTTCCAGGAATTTATGGTTATGCCGGTTGGAGCGTCTTCTTTCAGCGAAGCGCTGCAATGGGGTGTTGAGATTTTCCATTCTTTAAAAGCGGTGCTGAAGAAGAAAGGATATAGTACCAATGTAGGCGATGAAGGTGGCTTCGCACCCAACATACAAAGTAATGAAGAAGCCATAGAAACGGTAATGGACGCAATCCAGAAATCTGGTTTCAAAGCGGGATCGCAGGTAGCAATTGCCATGGATCCTGCAGTAAGTGAAATGTTTCTCGCTGACAAAAAGGTATATCACTTTCATAAGTCAGATGGTAAAAAATTAAGCATTGAAAAAATGGTTGATTTTTGGGAAAGTTGGGTAAAGCAATATCCTATTGTTTCGATTGAAGATGGTATGGCTGAGGACGATTGGAAAGGTTGGAAATTGATGACCGAAAGGCTGGGCAAAAAAATCCAGTTGGTGGGTGACGATCTTTTTGTTACTAACGTAAAAAGGCTGCAAAAGGGAGTTGATGAGAATATTGCTAACGCGTTGTTGGTAAAAGTAAATCAGATTGGTACACTTACGGAAACTATCAATGCCGTTTCCCTGGCGCAGAATAATGGATACAATACGATTATGAGCCATCGCAGCGGGGAGACTGAAGATACAACCATAGCCGATCTCGCTGTCGCATTAAATTGTGGCCAGATAAAAACAGGCTCTGCCAGTCGTACCGACCGTATCGCAAAATACAATCAACTAATTCGTATAGAAGAATTGTTGGGCAGCAGCGCTGTTTTTCCAAAAGGAAAGATTAAATTTGGAAAATAAAAATATGAACTATCATCTTTCGGGCCAAACACCGATGGATTGCAGCTTTCAGCTAAACGTTTGAATCAATGAAACAGTTTCGTCGCATATTTA
>JAHEZA010000499.1 GCA_023251335.1 Chitinophagaceae bacterium
GTTTCCTGTTTTTGTCCATTGGTTTCAAATACATTTCCGCCATTGAATATGCAGAGATTGCTCAACAGTAAAGCAACAAAAAGCGCGGATTGTTATTTTGAAACGTGAAGTTTCCTGCAAAATATAAAACGCCGGACTGTTGAAGGTCCGGCGTTCTAAAGTATCATTAATCAATTTTTATTTTCCTGATGGTGGAGCTTGTTTTCCTTGCTGTTGCTGCTGCATCTGCCTTTGCATTTGTTCCATCATCTGCCGCTGCATTTGCATTTGTTGTTGCTGTTTCATCATTTCCTCCTGGTATTTCTCCTGGGTTACAATATCAGTAACCTTGATGTCAAACGCCAGGTTAGTGTTGGGTGCTATCTTAGGCGAACGACCTTCTTTGCCATAAGCCAGGTAAGACGGTATAATCAATTTGCCTACGCTTCCTTTCTGCATTTGCTTCAGTCCGTCTATCCAACCCACAATCATTCCGCGGTACTGGCTCATGTCAATGTATAAAGGTTCCTGGTGATGGAATTGTGGATCTGTATTAGAATCAAAAGTGCTATCGTCAAAAGTGCGTCCGGTATATTCAACAACCGCTACATCATTGGATGAAATTTTAGGGCCCGTGCCGGCGCTGTCAATTACAACATAAGTGCCCCAAGCTGTCTTGGTGCCCGTTAGATTATGTTTTGCCATATAATCCTGGATGGCCTTTTCATCCGTTTTTACCAATTCAGGATCACCGGAAATATCTTTTTGAATTTTTTCTTCTGCATTTTTATTTGCTATTACTTTAGCTGCTGCCTCGTAAGGTTTGGCAGCGCTATCTGCAGCCTCTTTATTTGGAAACAACTTTGCAAATTTAAAAGACTGCGTGATGAATTTTCCTTTTACCATCCACGGAGCTCCTGGACCATGTTTTAAAATTGAATCAGTTGATTGCCTTATCACGAGACTATCCCCCTCGTGTACGTCTTTAAAGAATGCGGGCATTTGCGCAGTATCGAATGGAATAAAATTCGGAGTGCTTTCGGCTGTACTGTTGTAAAGCACACTGTCTCCGTATTTGGCCAGCGAATTTAATTGTATAAAATCTCCTGCGACAGCTGCTTTGCCGTTAGATGCGCGGATCACTTTATATTCGGTGCCGTCTTTGTATTTTTGAAACCTTTGTTCATTACATCCTGTAGCCAAAATAAGGAATGCCGCAGCTGCCAGGCAAAGTTTGTTGTTCATGTTTTATTTTTTATAATTGTTAACTTGTTAATTGTTCTTTATTTTCTTCAATAGCTTTTTTAAATTTCTTTATTACTTCCGACAATTGCTCTATATTATTTCCGCCTGCTGCATTAAAGTGGCCACCTCCATTAAAATATTTTCTTGCAAAAGTATTTACATCAAATCCTCCTTTGCTTCTAAAGGAGCTTTTTCTTTCATCGCCCCTGTCAATAATCACCGCGGCCAGTTTGATCCCTTTGATACTTAAAGGAAAATTAACCAAGCCTTCTGTATCGCCGGTTTTTACATTAAATTTGATCAGATCTTTTTGCGGAATCGCTATCAACGCGGTATTGTACTCATAAAATAATTCCATCCTGTTCAACAGTACATTTCCAAAAAACCGAAATCTTGATTCAAGAAAATTATCAAAAAGATTTTCATGAACCTGGCTATGGTCGAACCCCGTTTCTTTCAGCATTGCTACCATTGTATGCACATCTGCTGATGTAGAATTGAAACGGAATGAGCCCGTGTCCGTCATCACACCGGCATACAGGCATTCAGCCACGTCTTTGTTAATCTTTTTTGTATGGCAGCTACTAACTATAAAATCATATACCATTTGCGCAGTGGAACTTTTATTCGTATTACTTTAACCGTAATCGAACATCTCTGTCTGGGGCTGCTGGTGATGATCTAATAATATTTTAGTGCATTTCAAATCTTTGATAACCGGCTCCATGTTTTTTGTCCGGGTTAAGACATTAAAATCGAGACAGAATAACCATTCGGCGCCCTGTAGCGCTTTCAGCGCCTTCTCGTTCTGTATTTCAAAATCAATTACTTTTTTCGCACCGGGCATCCAACTTAAAAACGCAGCCCAGTTGGTCGGAGATATTACGGTTACTTTATGGCCAAACTGAATCAAAAAATTATACATACCCAAACCAGAACCCATTGCATCAGCGTCTGGTTTTTGATGGAAGGTAATTACCACATTTTTTGGCACATTTAGTAATGGAAATATATCGCTTACAGGTTTCATAAAAGGCTGCAAAAGTATTGATTAATTGATAAAGTAATGAATTGTTTTCGCGCGGGATAAATGCAATTATTTATTTATGGGAAAATGATAACATAAAATGATAAATTATAAAAAAAACAGGCCAACATTTTTTAATATGTTGGCCCGGTGCTATATAAACAGATAATTACATTGGACTATTCCAACTATTGTTAGTGTTATTAATGTCCGGGAAAACATGATCCGGATCAATTGTAACAGATTTCAATTTTTCGGTAGTTGGTAGTTTCTGGATCCAGGTGTTTCCATTTTGCCACACTTCAACCGGAGCTTTCACCATTTCAGTTTTGCCACTTTCAGTCACGTATTGCACGTAGAGAGGCATCGCCATTTTATCAAGATTTACCACGGTTACCAACGACCCTTTTGCAGGATCGTCATTCACATATTTTACATCGGTAATTGCCTGGTCAAGTTTATAATTTTCGACAAACATTCCTTTCCAAAACCATCCCAGGTCTTCTCCACCGGCATTTTCAATTGTTCTGTAAAAATCCCAGGGAGTCGGATGTTTGTAAGCCCATCTCTTAATATATAACTGAAAGGCATAATCAAATCTTTCCGGTCCAAGAATTTCATTTCTTAAAAGATTAAGTGCATAGCCGGGTTTAGAATACAATGCGTTACCTATATTGGCTTCTTGCAACGCGTCAGGCTCGCTCATTACTGTTTCGCTGTTCTTA
>JAHEZA010000500.1 GCA_023251335.1 Chitinophagaceae bacterium
TATTAAAAATCTTGAAAGCAAATCACAACAGCAGTTATAGTGGCCTTTCAAATCAAGGTGATGTGAAAGAACTAAGTTATTAAAAATCTTGAAAGCAAATCACAACTTAAACCTCCTGCTCACGCCGATAGGTACAGATGTGAAAGAACTAAGTTATTAAAAATCTTGAAAGCAAATCACAACTAATTCCTCATTCATTGACAAACCAGTAGAGATGTGAAAGAACTAAGTTATTAAAAATCTTGAAAGCAAATCACAACGAAAATTAAGAAGACCAGTGAACGAAGAAATAAGACGAATTTTTATTTGAGAAACATCTCTTAATGTATATGCCTTCTCTTAATAATTCCTCCCGAAGCTTCTTTAATGGTACTTGCAAAAACAAATGAACGGGGGTCTATTTCGCTCACAAGATTTTTAAGCTTTCGTATTTCGAGGCGGGTGATTACGGTAAAAATAATATCAACATCACTGTGCAGATCAAACTTGCCAGGCAGAAATCCTCTTTCGCCTTTGTAAATGGTGATGCCGCGTCCCATCTCGTTTACCAGCCTGTCTTTGATGATCTCACTTTTACCTGAAATGATGGTTACGCCCACGTAAGCTTCTAAACCTTCCACTACATAATCGACTGTTTTGGTAGCCGTAAAATAAGTAAGCATAGAGTATAAGGAGACTTCAATGCCAAAGCGAAAAGCAGCAATACTGAATATCAGGATGTTGATAGCCATAATAATTTCCGTGATGGTAAAGCTGGTTTTTTTCCATGTATAAAGCGCCAATATTTCTATTCCGTCAATGGCACAACCGGCTCTCATGGTTAGTCCAATACCGGCTCCCAGGAAAAAACCTCCGAAAATAGATACCAGTAATTTATCCTGTGTAATGTCAAAATGAGGCATCAGCATCAGGCAAACGCCAAGTAGCAGAATACAAAAAAATGTCTTTAAAGCGTAATTAAAATTGATCGCGTACACACAAATAACAATGAAGGGAATGTTGGCCAGTATGATGACATAGGCAAGATTAAAATGATAAATTTCATGTATCAGCAGTGAGATACCGGTAATGCCGCCGTCAAAAAAGCCATTTGGCACCAGGAAGCCTTGCAGCGCAAAAGCGGCTAACATCGCTCCCGCCACTATAAACAAAGCATCGCTCATCCAATCAAACAATTCAAATCTTTTTTCCGGTTTTTTTTGAATCACTGATCTTTTTTTCAGCAGCCCTAATGTTTTTACAAGTTTTTCATCCAGTTTCTTTTTAGCCGTTTCCGTAAAATAATGATGAGATTCTACAAATTTTATTTCTTCTTTTCTCCATTCCTCCCTGTCTTTTACAAAGCCTGCTTCGTGCAATTCCTTATACAGCTTATTAGCCCCTACAAAATATTTATCAGTCCCCATATAATAGAGGTCTGCATCACAAAGAATCTCCGCCAGTTTATTCTTAGGCGTCTGTGGTATTTTTGTCGACAAAATAAGCGAGCAGATTTCTTCAATTTCAGCCTTGGAATATCCAAACGGGGGCAGCCACTTTCTGGCCATATTGCACGATATTTCTTCGTGGTCTGAATACGTTTCTAAAAAACCACAATCGTGAAAAAGCGCCGCAGTTTTTACTATTATTAAATCTCTTCCTGAAATATTTTCTGCCACAGCCAGTTTTTCTGTTGCAGCAATTACTTCTTTGGTATGATCTGCACTGTGGTAATGGAGGTAAGAAGGCAAACTGGATTCCAGTTTGGCCATTAAAAAAGAATATGCTTTTTCGAATTGCATTTCGTGTGGCTGATTCAAGAGATTATTTGGTTTGTATATAAAAAAATGTTCTGATCAAAAAAATCATTTTCGTTGTTGGTGGTTTAAAACATGGACAAATCTAAACAATACATGCAGGAATTTGCCAAAAAATGTATCTTCAAAATTAAATTAAAGTTGGGAAGTTCAGGTAGGTGCTGCCTGTCAGTGTGCGTTAGGGCAAAATCGCCAAATTAATCGCTGCAAATTATGGGAAGATCATATCACATCTTTATTTGGAAAAAGGCGCCTTTCCTTCGTTTACTGGTTCCTTTGATCGTTGGTATTCTTCTGGAATATTATTTCAACATAAAAATCCGAACGATCATTTACAGTGGAATCATTTCACTGATTCTGCTTTTTGCATTCGCGTTTTTAACCGAGTCAAAAAGATTCGCCCTGAGACGGATACATGGAATTATAATTTCACTTTTTCTTGTTCTTTTCGGTTCATTCATTTCCTGGCAAAAAGATATCCGGAACCATCAAAACTGGTATGGGAATTTTTATAGAGATAGCAGTTTTATAGTGGTCCGTATTGTTGAGCCACCTGTTGAAAAAGCAAAATCATTCAAAGCGGTGGCTTCTGTAGAATCCTGCATTAACAATGGTCTTCAAAGAGATGTGACGGGGAATGTAATCATTTATTTTGCCAAAGATTCTTTTTCAAAACGATTGCATTACGGAGATAAAATTATTGTTTCCAAACAATTGAAAGATATAAAAAACTCCGGTAACCCGGCCGGTTTCGATTATGCCCGGTACATGGCTTTTCAGCAAATTTTTCAGCAGGGTTATTTAAATAAAAGGGACTGGGTTTTGTTACCAATCAGGGATATCAATCCATACAAACAGGCGCTATTTCGCACCAGAGATTTTGTAGTAAAAACTATTAGTCGCTATATACCTGGAGAAAATGAATCAGGTTTGGCAAAAGCCTTGTTAATAGGATATAGAATTGACCTGGATAAAGACCTGGTGCAGGCTTATAGCAATGCTGGCGTAGTACATATCATCGCCATTTCCGGATTACATCTTGCCCTTATTTATGGATTGTTATTGTGGATTACCTTAAGAACTCCATTGCTGAAAAAAGCAAAAGTTCCGAGAATTGCCGTGATCCTTTTCTGCTTGTGGTTCTTTGTTTTTTTAACGGGCGCTTCGCCATCTGTAATG
>JAHEZA010000501.1 GCA_023251335.1 Chitinophagaceae bacterium
ACCATTTATATGCCATAACACTGATGCCGATGTAAGGAACAATCATCAGATAGAGAATTCCATTATTAAACCCCTCGGCCGGCTTGTTGCCCATCTGCATCACCGTTTTGGCACAGATAGAACATTGCGCCGAGACATCAATCTGCAACATCAGGAAGCAAAACAAAAAAAACAGGATGATTTGTGGCCTTTTCATTATAATGTGCCAAAGGTACTATCAAAAAAATAATTCTAAAAAGATAACTTTTTCTTATTTGATATTTTTTTTCAATTATTTTCTTCGAACTTTACGCGCCTCGCGCAAATTATTTTTAATTTATTTACAATTATGGATCGTCACGCTTCTCAGAGTTTACAGAATTTTAATAATTATGTTGGTATAAAATTCCAATTGTATAACAGTCTTTTTACTTCCCTGCCTTTTTACCGGATCGAAAAAACAGGGATGCTTTTATCCTTCTTCCTGAACATTTGCGAGGAGGGTTATAAAAAGAAAATGAGCCCGGTGGAAATAATTGATGAGTTCTTTTTAAAGGATACTTCATTTAAAAAACAATCAGAAAAACTGGATTTGCTTTTCCGCTTTATTCAATTTGTTGAAAGGCAGGTAGTATTGTTTGACGCGCTGGAGGACGCTGCCTTTAAATATGTGCAGGACACTGGCGGTACAGGTACTTTAAAGCAACTGGAATTAGAAGTAAGTCAGAATAAAGCCGAAAAAGCACTGCAAAAAAAATTGGAAGATTTTTCAGTAGAGATCGTGTTAACCGCTCATCCTACACAGTTTTATCCCGGTTCGGTTTTGGGAATCATCAATGATCTATCCAAAGCCCTTTCAGAAAATAATACCGCGCGCATTAATATGTATTTACAACAACTGGGCAAAACACCTTTTTTCAAAAAAGAAAAACCAACGCCTTATGATGAAGCCATGAGCCTGGTGTGGTATCTTGAAAATGTATTTTTTGCAGCAGGAGGCAGGATTCTTTCTTTGCTGAAAAATCAATTCCCTGACGCGGTGAATGAGAATAACCCGGTCATTAAAATGGGATTCTGGCCTGGCGGCGATCGCGACGGCAATCCTTTTGTAAATACGGATATTACGTTGAAAGTAGCAGACGCATTGCGCGGTGGAATTATAAAATGTTACTATCTTGAAATCAGGAAGCTAAGGCGCAGGCTTACTTTCAAAGGTGTTGAGCCTCTTTTGATAGATCTCGAAAAACAATTGTACAACAACATTTTTATTCCTGGAAATCGTACTGAGATTACCCAGGAAGATATACTTAACATTCTAAATGAAATAAGGCAGATCTTAATCTACCAGCATAACGGATTATTTTGTTACCTGATTGACGACCTTGTTAATAAAGTAAATATTTTTGGGCTGCATTTCGCATCGCTTGATATCAGGCAGGACAGTTCAATTCATAAAAAATTGTTTGCTGCTTTAGCCGCCTCCGGCACTTTTTTTCCTTCAGATTATGGAAAGTTAACTGAAGAAAAAAAGATAGAATTTATCACAAAAAATAATAAAGAAATTCCTGAAATGGATCATGGCGATCCGATCATAAACGATACTTTTAAAAGTATCCGCGCTATTAAACTGATCCAGCAATACAATGGTGAAAGAGGCTGCAATCGTTATATCATCAGCCATTCCGAAACCGCACTAAACGTATTGGAAATTTACGGGTTGTTTGTTTTATGTGGATGGAAAAAAGAAAAACTGAAAGTAGATATCGTGCCATTGATTGAAACAGTAGAAGATTTGCAAAATTCAGCAAAAACAATGAGGACGTTGTTCGAAAATAAAGAATATCGTGAACATCTGAAGAGAAGAAATAACATACAAACCATCATGCTTGGTTTTTCTGACGGCACGAAGGACGGTGGTTATTTAATGGGAAACTGGAGCATCTACAAAGCCAAGGAAAACCTTACAGCGGTATCAAAAGAATTTGGCCTTGATGTGATATTTTTTGATGGCCGTGGCGGACCTCCGGCAAGAGGTGGCGGAAAGACCCATAAATTTTATGCATCGATGGGAAAAAATATTTCTAACAAAGAAATTCAATTGACAATACAAGGGCAAACAGTAAGTTCCAATTTTGGAACCGTAGATTCCGCGCAATATAATATGGAACAACTGTTGCACGCCGGCATTTCAAACGATATTTTTAACAACAGAAATGTAACACTTGAAAAAGAGGAAGAACAACTGTTGCAGGACTTATCTGATATTGGGTTCAGGTCCTACATTGGCTTGAAACACCATCCGGAGTTCATGGAATATTTAACCCAAATAAGCCCGCTGAAATTCTACAGCGAAACGAACATCGGAAGCCGCCCTTCGAAAAGAAAAAAAGGGAAAATGAACATGGAAGATTTGCGGGCCATTCCTTTTGTAGGTTCGTGGAGCCAGATAAAACAAAATGTGACTGGCTATTATGGTGTGGGCAGCGCGTTGCGGGAAATGGAGGAACAAGGAAGGCTAAAAGAGGTAAAAAAATTGTATCAAAAATCATTGTTCTTTAAAACGCTTATTGATAATTGCGAGATGGCCATGAAAAAATGCTTTTTCCCCATAACGGAATACCTGGCAACGGATGAGAAGTTTGGAGAGATTTGGAACATGATTTTTGTGGAATATGAAGTCACTAAAAAGTATCTTTTTAAACTTACAGGCCATAACGAACTGATGGCTGAATACCCTGTAGAGCAACTGTCGGTAACCATGCGCGAAAAAATGATTCTTCCTTTGGTAACGATACAACAATACGCGATGGCCAAAATACGCGAAATAGAGCAGGAGCCTGTCAAAGACCCACTCAAACTGACTTATGAAAAGCTGGTAATGCGCTGTTCATTTGGGATCATTAATGCCGGAAGAAATTCTGCATAGAGATAAGTCAGTGAATGAAACAATTTTGAAGATTTTTATTTAACGTATCAACCTTCCATGTTTTTCTTT
>JAHEZA010000502.1 GCA_023251335.1 Chitinophagaceae bacterium
CTTTCCTTTTAAAGAAGGATTTTTTAATATCTCAACGGAAACAAAAAAAGAATCGAGATCAAAATGGGCAATTATGGGAGATGAAACAGGCATCGTTGCAATGTAAATTTACAAATTCAATTTATCAATTGTCTTTATAAATTTCCAACAATCCATCAGGAATAGTTACATATAATTTCCTGTTTTTTTTATCCACTTTTTCCAGTGAATCTTCATGTATAGGTATTAGAGCCTCTTTGCCTTCAATGATTATAGCGCATAGCACCTGGTGAGGCTGTTCTATTACTTCTGTTACTTCGCCCAATTCTTTTTTATTGCTGACTATCGTAAATCCCAGGAACGAAATAGGCGCACTGACAGCCGCGAATTTTTTAAAATCATTTTCACTCAGCCATACTTCTTTTTTTACCAGATACCGGGCTGCTTCTTTAGATCCAATCCCTTCAAGAGAAACAAATATTTCTTTTTCATTCTTTATTTTTGTGGCCGAAATAAAATAAGGAAGAAATGAATCTTTTTTTTCTTCAATAAAAATGGTTTCCAGCCCTTTGAAAGAAGTCTTTTTTCCGAGATTGTGTTCAAGAATTATCTCGCCATGTAAGCCGTAAGTAGCCGCTAATTTGCCTATTTTAAAATATTGATTCATTGGGGCAAATTTAGTTAAATGGTTTATTGGTTTGAAAGATTTCGGGACAAAGATTTTATTTGAAGATGCAATCACGAATGAGATGCCTGCACTATAAAATTTAACTTATATCAAATGGATAAAAAAGAACATACCGCTCTCCAAAGAAAGGTTGAGTTTTATAATATGGTTCCGAATCTGATTTGGTCCGTTATTTTTATTACCCCAATTTTTATTTTTTTTTATCAGAATATAAACCTGAAATGGATTTTGATTTTTGCAGCAATTTCTTTTTCATCTGTATTTCTTCCTAATTTTTTTTTCAAGTTTTTTCAATTGGGAAAAAGCGTTTCCATTTATAAAAAGTGTGGTGTCGTCTTTATCAGCAGGGTTACTCAAAACGGCGCTATCGTGAATAAAATAATCAGAAAGAAATATCCAAATTATAAAACGGTTTCTGCAAAAAATAATACGATTGAAAAAGTATTTCGCAGAACTTTTATGTTTGAAAAGTTTCATTTCATGATGTTTCTATTCTTTTTTTTCGCAGCAGTCTACGCTCTTGTTCATGCTTTTTTTGGGTGGGCTTTATTTATCACTTTTGCCAATGTGGTCTTTAATGTTTACCCAATGTTTTTGCAACAATACATCCGGCTTCGTCTTTCTTCGTTAAATAGGCACAAGCCAGTAAGCCGATAAATAACAGGTTTTCTTATTTAGTTAGATCCTGAAATGCAGCATTGGCATTACAAAAAAAAGTGAACATCAATTGAGACATTCACTTTCCAAACTATCAAGTATGAAAAAAACAAGAATTATACGCCCATGTAATCTCTCAGCAGATTAGAGCCTGAAAATGTTTTTAATTTTTCCAACGCTTTGTCTTTTATTTGTCTTACACGTTCCCTTGTAAGGCCGTATCGTTCCGCCAGTTCTTCGAGAGTTACCGAATGATCGACACCAATGCCATAAAAAAAACAGATGACTTCTTTTTGCCGCGGAGTAAGTAAAGTAAGCGAGCGTTGGATCTCCAGCCGCAGCCCATCATCAAACGTAATTTGTTTATCAGCACTTTCTGCGTTGTCGTTTATCATCACATCTATTAAAGTGCTTTCTTCACTGTCGCCAAGTGGCGAATCCATACTTACGTGTCTTGCCGACATACGCATAGTAGTAGTCACTTCCTCTAAATCAGCTTCGAGGTATTCGGCTATTTCTTCAATGGAAGGTGCCCGCTCATACTCCTGTTCCAGGTGGGAATAGGCTCTGCTGATACGGTTGGTTAATCCAACTTTATTCAAGGGTAACCTCACAATGCGCGACTGCTCTGCAAGCGCCTGCATGATACTCTGGCGAATCCACCATACTCCGTAAGAAATAAATTTGAATCCGCGTGTTTCGTCAAAACGTTGTGCTGCCTTTATCAGGCCAAGATTGCCTTCGTTAATAAGATCAGGCAAAGTAAGTCCCTGGTTTTGATATTGCTTGGCCACTGAGATTACGAAGCGAAGGTTGGCTTTGGTAAGTCTGTCCAGCGCTTTTTGATCGCCTTGCCTTATCAGGCGTGCTAATTTTACTTCTTCTTCAGGTGTTATTAGTTCCACTCTTCCAATCTCCTGCAAGTATTTTTCTAAACTCTCACTTTCACGGTTAGTAATCGATTTTGAAATCTTTAATTGACGCATTCCCATAGAGAATAATTTAAAAGTGGTTTGTAGAGATTAATTCAAATTTTTAAAAATGGTTTATTGCAAATACAAACGAAGATTATCTTCTATAAAGTATGTAGTCAAAAAAATATATTTTATTTTTCATTAACAATACCTTGGTTTTCAGCATAAAAAAGTGCTATTCGGGAATAAATTAGTAAAAAAAAGAAATAAATTTGTTTAGGTAGTTAATTTATTTTCTATTATTGCAGATAATGACTATTGTTTAATTAATAAGATGACTAAGAAAATAAAATATACGGTCGAATATCCGGTGAGGTGTTCTCCAGCCATTTTGTATGGATTCCTTTCTACTTCTTCGGGATTGCAGGAATGGTTTGCTGATAAAGTGGAAGATGAGGATGGTGTATTTAGTTTTTCCTGGTCAGGAGGTGCAGCCGAGGAAGCGGAGTTGTTGGAAAAAGAAGAAAATAAAATGGTCCGTTTTCATTGGGTTGACTCTCCTAAGGATGAATTCTTCGAATTGAATATTGAGAGTTCTGAAGTTACCAATCAAACAATTCTTGTGATTCATGATTTTGCAGAAAAGAAAGATATTAAAGATCAAAGCCAACTCTGGGAAACCCAGGTTAAAGAATTATTTCACCGCCTGGGTAGTTAATTTTAATTAGTTCGATA
>JAHEZA010000503.1 GCA_023251335.1 Chitinophagaceae bacterium
TCCATCATCGTTAGTTTTAATTTCAGATAGGGAAGATGTGTTCGCTAACCATTTTTTTGCTTCGTATTCCGGCGTATGCAATGGCCAACTCCAGGTAAATATTTCTTTGCCATGATTGTAAACCGAGGTGAGGTATAACGCATCGCTTGATTGCCAGGACGAAGGCAGATTCAAGTCTATAAATTTTCTTTCTCCGGGCTCAATTGAAACGGGTTGCACGGTTCCTTCCTTATCTGTGGTATTAGCTACATTCTTATCATTGGGATTTCCAAAACTGACCAACTTCCATTTAAAGGTGCATTGATTCAAATTAGTAAACAGGTACCTGTTTTCCAACAACAATTTTCCGTCAAAGCTTTGCGGGATTGACTTTTGGCCAATATATACCGGCGACCATATTTCTTTAATCGCATAAAAGCTGCCTTCCTTTTCGCGATGCGGCCCCACAATTCCGTCGGGTGCATTATTCGCATGCGTATCAATGCTGTCATGTTGATCACGTCGTACAATTCCTTCATCGGCAAAAACCCAAAGAAACCCGCCGGCGCTTAGCGGCATCTTCGTCATTATGTTCCAATAATCGTCCAGGCCTGCACCGAGCCCGCCATCATAAAGCACGTGTAATAATTCTGTAGGGAAAAAAACTTCTGTGCCGTACAAAGAAGTATTTACTAAATAATTATAATCAGGATAATGTTTTGTATTCGTGTTATTAAATTTTTCCCACGGATGAATGACTAATCTTTTTTGCGGATCATAAAGATGATAATCATTATCAAGATTGCGGTTAAATCCTCCTTCGTTTCCATTATCCCATATCACAATAGACGGATGACTGACATCACGAACAACTAATTCCTTTACCAACCGGTGGCCTGTGCTGTCATCATAAAAATATTGCCAGCCTGTTAGTTCGTCTAGCACCATCAGGCCCAGCGAATCACATGCATCTAAGAAATCAATATCAGGTGGATAATGCGACATCCTCACCGCATTCATATTCATTTCTTTTATCAAATTAATATCTTCAATATTTATTGCTTTACTGGTGGTGCGCCCGCTTTCAGGCCAAAAGCTGTGATGATCTGTACCTTTAAACATCACCTTTTTTCCATTGAGATAAAAACCATCATGCGGCCTTAATTCCACCGTACGAAATCCAAATTTTTGTTGCACGGTATGAACTATTTTCCCTTCATTATTTTTCAAGGAAACAGTCGCGGTATAAAGGTTGGGAAATTCAGTACTCCATAAAGCCACATTGTTGTATTGCTGTTGCAGGACAGAAATTGTATCATTGGGCGCTACAGGGGTAGAAGCAGATTTCATTTCCTGAGAACCATCCGTTCTCTCAATATTTGCTTCTAGCGAATATCCTTTTTCAACATGGGTGGTAAAAACCTGCACACTAAAATTGCCATCCGCCCGGGCATTAACAGCCAACCTTTCAATATGAGTTTTAGGAAGAACTTCCAAATAAACCGGGCGAAATATGCCGCCAAAAATCCAGAAATCGCCATCACGCTCAGCCACGTTGATACTCGCATTTCCGGAGGCCTTGCTTACTTCTACTTCCAGCAAATTCGATTTTCCGAATTTTAATAATGGTGTGATATTATATTTGAATTGATAAAAAGCACCCCGGTGAATTTTGCCCGCTACCTTTCCATTTATTTTTACTTTAGTATCCGTCATGGAACCTTCGAATACAATATTGACTTGTTTATTGTTCCAGCTTTTATCAACATTAAAATGATATTTGTAAATACCTTTTTCATCAGAATGGTCTTTTTCTCTTCCATAATTATAGGTGCCGAAGCCCTGTAGTTCCCAGCATGATGGCACAGGAATTGTCGTCCATTTGCCGCTGTTATTTCCTTTGGTACAATAAAAATCCCACGCCACAGTGTGGTCTTTATCCGTCCCTGATAAATATTTAATAATGGTTTGCTGGCTGTATGCGGAGAATACAGAAAAGAAAATTAACAGCGTGCTAAATGCAAAACGTTTCTTCATTTTTATTTTTTTGTCACAAGTCGGGTGGAGACAAGTTCCAACCTGTCTCTACTTAAATAAAAACCTTATCTCAAATCTTCCACCTTACAAACATCCATATCTCCATAATCCAAATTTTCTCCGGCCATGCCCCAGATAAAAGTATAATTGGAAGTACCTGCACCAGCATGAAT
This sequence comes from Chitinophagaceae bacterium, assembly GCA_023251335.1. Lineage (GTDB taxonomy): Bacteria > Bacteroidota > Bacteroidia > Chitinophagales > Chitinophagaceae > Ginsengibacter. The sequence continues at coordinate 2,190 of JAHEZA010000503.1, forward strand.
ACTCCAGTTTGGTGAAATCACTGCCTGTTCATTTTGCATCCAGATGTGGCGCGTTTCCTGCGGTTGCCCCATAAAGTGGCATACAGACTGTCCTTCGGGAATTTCAAAATAAAAATACACTTCCATCCTACGGTCATGTGTATGTGCAGGTATCGTGTTCCATACGCTTCCGGTTTTTAATTCAGTCATGCCCATTTGCAGCTGGCAGGTTTCTACTACACTGTTTACAATTAGTTTATTGATGGTGCGATGATTGGAATTTTCCAATGAACCTAAGGTTACAATTTCCGCTTCCTTTTTGGTTATTTTTTTTGTTGAAAATTTATGATGTGCGGGCGCGGAGTTAATATAAAACTTCGCCGGGTTTGATTTATCTGCTGAAGAAAAATTTACTTTTTTTGTTTCTTTACTGATGTAAAGCGCTTCTTTAAAATCCAGTTCAAACTTTTCGTCATCTGCTTCGACCATGCCTTTGCCACCTACATTGATAATACCCATTTCTCTTCTTTCCAGAAAGTAGCTGGCTTTTAAATTTTCAGGATTAGGAAGTTCGATAGCTTTATTCACGGGCATTACGCCACCGGATATATAACGATCATAAAAAGATAAAGTAAGATGAATCGCATCTTCTTCAAAGATTTTTTCGATTAAAAAATTTTTCCTTAGTTGGGAAGTATTCATGGATGCCGTTTCTGCCGGGCTGTTGGGATGCCGGGTTTCAATTTTTTCACTCATGTTTCGATTTTTATTTTTTTGACTATTTATTTATTCCAAATAC
>JAHEZA010000062.1 GCA_023251335.1 Chitinophagaceae bacterium
GGGTGTCGGATCTACCATTGCATACTTACCAATTTCATTAATATCCATTTCATCTAGCATATCTACTGCGTTTTTATAAGTAGCGTCTTTATCAGGTTTTATAATAACGAATAGGTCTGCTGCAGGAGTTGACTTCTTTTTATCGAGGATTATTTTTCTTACCTCTTTATAAGTCGTCGTTTGCATTTTAGAAGGATCATTACCCTCATAATAATAAACCACATTTCCTTTACCGAGCAACAATGTCAGCGAGCCGGATTCCTTTACTTTCATATCCAGGTTAGGATCTTTTGTATCCTTAGGCATATTCAGGTTCATTGAAGTTGGCTGTTGCACCGTAGTAGTAAAGATAAAAAAAGTGATAAGCAAAAATCCGAGATCAACCATAGGCGTAAGATCTACACGGGTGGAAAGCTTCTTACCTTTCTTGACGCCAGGCCCCTTTTTGGAGCTCTGCTTTACTTCCATCTCTGCCATAGTAATAAGTTTTTTGTTTTAATAAATAGTTTTAAATCCGTTTACTTTTTAGCATCTTCAGCTTTTTTACCTTCCAATTGCTCCCTTATATTCTTTTTGTATAGTTCACTTCCTTCCGGAACCTGCTTCGCATTTGTTACCAGGTTGTATTTAAATTCATCATTCTGTTTGAAAGCATCAACCACCGCTTTAAATATAGGATATTTGGCTGCATCATCTCCCTTGATCAAAAAATTCAGATGGGCTCCCAAACTTACCGCTTTTGCAGCGCCAATCCAGGCAGCCAATTCGTTATTCGCACTATCAACTGGTATTCCCGGAAGGTCTGTTTTTGCAATTTGCTCAGGAGTAAGCTTAATATACTGTTGAAGCTGACTGATGGGAACGCCCACATAACCAGTATTTTCAAAATCTTTTACATCCTGCGGAGAAAAAGAAATATTTCTTTCTTTCCCCAATTCTGTTATTACGTCTGCTTTGAGTTTCTGATCCATATCAAGAAACACCTTATTGTTCTTATCAATTGTTACATTCAGGAAATCTTTCTGTGGCGCGACTTTGTTTGACACGGAACTTGGAGGAGTAACGTTCAATGCATCCTGTGGCTTGAATTGAGCGGCAAGAATGAAGAAGGTTAACAAAAGAAAGGCTACATCACACATGGGCGTCATATCTACACTGGTACTCCCACGTTTTATTTTTGCTCTTCCCATATTTTTTTATTTATATTAATTATTAGATTCAGAATTAAGAAAATTCCATAAAGTTATTTTCCTTGCCTATTTATACAAAGAAGCAAAACTCTGTGTCAGTGTAAAACCTGACTCATCAATACCGTAAGTGATTGCATCAATTTTGGTGGTAAAAATGTTGTATGTGATAATCGCAAATGCAGAAGTACCAATACCTAAAGCGGTATTATACAATGCTTCAGCAATACCTATCGATAAAGTACGTGCAGCATCACCTCCACCAGATTCACCAAGAGCTCCAAATGCACGAATCATACCAACCACTGTTCCTAACAGTCCAATCAGGGTAGATACTGATGCCAGGGTAGACAGGAATACAAGGTTTTTTTCAAGCATAGGCAATTCAAGGGCTGTTGCCTCCTCAATTTCTTTCTGAATAGCAAGCACTTTCTGTTCTGTATCCAACTCAGTATCAGTAATCATTTGTTTGTATTTGCGTAAGCCGGCTTTCATTACATTGCCTACAGAACCTTTTTGCTTATCGCATTCTGCAATAGCGGCATCTACCTTTTTATCTGCAAGAAAAAATTGCACTTTACGGATAAATTCTGCATTAGAAGTTTTACCAACTGCTCTTGACACGGTCAGCGATCTTTCAATTACGAAAGTCAGCACAATCAGGAAGCATCCAATCAAAATGGGCACGATGATACCACCTTCGTACATCCTTGCAAGGTCGCCTTTTGGGCCTATTTGTTTGGGCCAGAAACCGCCTTTAGGATCCGGAGTGGTGAAATTGCTATCAGCACCGATAACGAAGCGCCAGATAATATATCCAAGAACTACACAAATAATAGGTGCCAGTAAGGAGATAAGGTTATTTGATTTTTTTGCCTGCACCGAAGTGGTTGCGTTTACTGCCGCGTTTGCAGTAGTTTTTAAATCTGCCATGTTGTTGGTTTTAAATGTTTAAGTTTTAAATAATAATGTTGCTTAAAGCAATTCGTAATGCAAGTGTAACGAAAAAAAAAATTAAAATTCTTATTTATTGAAAAAATATTTTAAAGCGATGCACAAGTTAGTAAAATATTTCAAAGTTAATGAAAGCCTAAAAAAATAAATTGAAATATTTTAGAAATATTTTTTCTTCGTGAATGGAATGTCTAGTGTAGATAAAGGTTTCAAGACATTTTTTAAAAAAGGAACTGGAGTGACAAAGGGATTTTTTTCGGAGAAAAATAGAAATAGATTTAAAACAATTAATGAAAATCGCGAGGGAGTTTCTGATTTTTTTGGAAGGCTAATTCGCTTCAAAAGTCAGCCAATTAAATTGTAATGAAAATATTGATGATCTTATTCGTATCGAAGTGCTACTATTGGGTCGAGCCGTGATGCTTTAACTGCGGGATACAATCCGGCGAAAAGGCCGACTGCCGAGCATACAACGACGCCGATAAACATCCAGAGCCAGGGAATTACAAATCCCGTGTTAAGAAAGATCCCTACTACATTTCCTACTATTACACCAAGAATAATTCCTAAAACAGCTCCTATCAAACTGATAAAAATAGACTCAAATAAAAACTGGGTCCTTATACTGCCACTTTTACCTCCAATGGCCTTTACCAACCCAATTTCCCTGGTACGTTCGCTGACTGCAACTAACATGATATTCATCAGGCCAATCGCGGCTCCCAGGAGTGTAATTCCACCAATAAACGCAGCGGCCAGCCCGATTGAGCTAAGTGCTGTCTTAAACACTTCGGCAATCTGGTCGCTTTTATTAATGTAAAAATTTTCGGCTTCATCAACGGCAATTTTTCGTATGGGCCTAAACGTTCCTTTGGCTTCGGAGATGGCGCCGTCCAACTGTGTTAGATCATTTACCATTATACCTATATTATAGGAAATACCGTCAGTAGGGAATAACCGACGGATATTATTGTACGTGGTAATTACAACATTATCCGCGTTAAAAAATGCGCTTGAGCCCTTATCTTCCAACACTCCGACCACCCTGTACTTTACACCGTCCGACTTGATCACCTGGTCTAACGCTTTCCGGGTATCACTGCCAAATAATTTTTGCGCTAAACTATTCCCGACGATACAAATACTTCTGCCGCTTTGTACATCCAGTTGATTAAAATTTCTTCCAACATATAATGCGTAGCCATTCTGCGCAAGATAATTTTCATCGGCCCCGGTCATAGAAATATTTGGATTGGTTTTTATTGTCCCTTCGCTAACGATCACGCTTTGCGGGCCTCTTATCGAAATACTTACTCTTGCAGGAAAAGTGTATCTCTGTTTAAATTCCTTTGCTTCCTGGTATGTTATAATTTTCCGCTCGTTTGATTTTTTTTCTTTAAGATTACTCCTGGATGTTTTCTTTACTTGCCTTTCGCCACCGCCAACTCTTATCTGCCTGTCGCGAAATACGATACTGAATGAATTAGCGCCCATCGTGGCAAAGTTTTCAGAAAGACTTTGATTCATAGAGGTGATTGCTGTAATAATTCCAATCAGCGCCATTATGCCAAATGCTATAATCGCAACTGTAATACCAGTACGCAGTTTATTACTTCTTACAGTACGAAAGGCCAATGATAAAGAATCTTTTAATTGCATGCGTTCGTTGTATCTTAAATTAAATTATCGCCGACCGGGGGAAATCGGCGGTAAAGGTAATGGATCAAACCAATTTATTATTGCCACTCATGTATTTTAATGGAGCGGAATGGAGACGGATAAATAATCAGCAACAAATAAGAAACTGCAATATTTGTTGGTTTACTGAATGATTGGTCTATGCCGGATGTGAGACTTAATAATAAATCCAGTCGATTAGCAGCCCGGGCAAAATACCCAATAATATGATCAAAGCAGCAGTAATAATTAAGAGCCACTTAAAACCAGCCGTTACATTAAGTTGTTCATTTACACCTTCCACCGGATCTTTAAAATAAATTGCCTGTATTACCCTGAAATAGTAAATAGCACCGATAGCCGCACAAACAACTGCCAGTATAACCAGCCACAATTGATGCCCGTCTTTTATGGCTGCCATCAATACATAGAATTTTGCGGTAAAGCCTGCTGTTAAAGGAATACCGGTGAGTGACAGAAGAAAGATAACTGCGGTGAATGCTATTAGTGGTTGTCTTTTTCCAAAGCCATTGAATCCTTCAATAGAATAATCATTCATTTTGACAATAATAGCAAAAATGCCGATTGTGGCTAAGCTATAAGCCGCTGCATATAAAAGTAATCCTTCCCTGGCCGTATCGTTTAGCGCAAACAGTACAAACATAAGAAACCCTGCATGGGAAAGACTGGAATAAGCAAGCATCCGTTTTACACTTCGTTGAAAAACTGCTGTGATATTACCTAACAATAAAGTGGCTGCTGTAATAATGGCAATCAAAGTTTGCCACTCATGATGCATCGTTCCAAAGGAATTTTGAAATAATCTGAAGAATGCAAAGAAAGCGGCAATTTTTACAATTGTCATCATAAACGACGAAAAAACCGCCGGCGCGCCATCATATACGTCGGGCGCCCAAAAATGAAACGGAACTGCTGATACTTTAAAAGACATCCCTACTAACAACAATACCAAACCCGCTGCAATTAAAGGAAGCAAATGTCCCTGTCCTAAATTAATGGAATCTATATAAAATGAGCCGAGGCTGTTACCTCCATAGATCAATGCTATTCCCATCAGTAAAATACCGGTAGAGAACGCACCCATCAAAAGGTATTTTAAAGAAGCTTCATTGCCCTTTAAATTTCGTTTATCGCTACCCGTTAGTATGTACAATGGAATGGATAAAATCTCAATCCCAAGGAATAACAGCAAAAGTGTATTAAAAGAAGTCAGAATGGATGCGCCACATAAAACGAAAAACATCAGGCTGAAATATTCAGAAACATGAGGCCCTACCTTCTCAACATCTCTTCCGTTTAACAGAAAAAATAATAAAGTGCAAATGAAAATAATGGTATTGAAATGCAATCCCAGCGAATCAAAACGCAGCATTCCTCTTGAATCCACATTGAAAAACGGATGCCCAAAGAATTCCAATATATTAGCGACTAAAACGATAAGAATGCCGGCTATCGCCCAGTAATTTGCTGTGGTACGTTTTTTGAAAAACACACCTCCAAACATCATTACTACTCCCCAAAGCGCTGTTATAATAATTGCATTCATAATGTAGTCCGATCCCTCAAAGGGTTTTATTTTTCGATTAGTTAAAAAACTTATTTTTATTTACCCGTTAAAAAAATGCAGCAACACTGCGGTTGCATTCCAACATTTATTTTATAATCACTTTACTCAAAATATTGGTAACTGTTGATTGCGTCAGATGAATCACAGGTTCAGGATAAATACCTAATGCTAAAACAGCAATAACAAGGATGAACAAAACAACTCCTTGTCCTCCACTCATTTTCTTTGCCTGCTCTGCCAATGTATTCATTTTCCCATAAAAAGTTTTCTGCACCATTGACAACATATAAACCGCTGACAACACAATCCCAAGGCACGCAAACGCGGCAATCCATTTATTATATTCAAACAATCCGTTCAACATCAGGAATTCGCTAACAAAAGAATTGGAAAGAGGAAGCGCTATATTCGCAAACGCAATAATCACCAGGAAAATAGCGAGGCCTGGCGATTTTGCAGCCAATCCACTCAGTTCCGAAATTTTCCGGACACCAGTGTTCTTTTCAATAATATCCACAATAACCCATAACGCAAGAATATTAATACCATGGTTCAGCATTTCCAGCATGACACCTTGCAGACCTAATGTGTTAGCAGAAAAAACAGCAGCTCCCATTAAGCCCAAATGTGCAATCGACGACCAGGCTACAAATCTTTTTAAATCATTTTGGTATAGTGCGATACAACTGGCATACAGAATTCCGATAACGCACAACACAATTACAATATGACTGTATTTTGCAACAGCGCTAGGAAAAATCGGAAGTAACCACCTTATCATTCCCAACACACCCATCTTAACCATAATACCACTCAACACCATAACCGATGGATAATTAGACTGTTCATAAACATCCGGCTGCCAGGTATGGAACGGAAAAATTGGAATCTTAACAGCAAATGCAGCAAAGAACAGCCAGAATAGCCAACCCTGTTGGTGAGCAGATAAATCAGCATGATAAAAAGAATTCAAAGAAAAAGAATGCGCTGAATCAGCAGATACTGCGGGCGCATGCATATAAACATAGATAATCCCGACCAACATTAGTAACGAACCCAGGAATGTATAAACGAAAAACTTAAACGTGGCCTGAATTTTTTTCTCACCTCCCCAACGGCTACAGAGAAAATACAAAGGGATAAGTGCAAGCTCCCAAAAGAAATAAAATAATAACGCATCCGTAGCAACGAACACGCCCATGATACCTGCCTGTGACAAGAGCATCAGTGCAAAAAAACCATTCGGATTTTTAAATTCCGATTTATATGTTGCCGCAAAAATCAGCGGATAAGAAAACGCCGTTAAAAACGTAAGTAAAAAACCCATTCCATCAAGGCCTACAGAAAAACTTGAACCAATATATGGCATCCATACATATGAGACGTTGTTAAAGTAAAAGTATTCAGGATGATGGGCGATATCAGAATAAAATAAACTAATAATTGAAATCACCAGTGTAGCAATAGATGACAGCAGCGCAAAAGTTTTTATGCTCTTCGTATTCTTAATAAAAATAGCAGCAATCCCGGTTATAAGTGGTATCCAGATCAATAATTCGGGAAAAGTATAGTATGTACCCAGCATTAATATTATTTTGTAAACAATTGAATAATAAATAAAATCAGCAACCCAACAACCATTAATAAGAGATAAGATCCTACCTGGCCGCTTTGTAATAATCTAAGCTGGCGACTACCATAATTCACACTTCTTCCGACACCATTTACAATTCCATCAATACCTTTTTTGTCAAACACATTGTTTAAAAAAGTACCCAAAGAATGATATGGTTTTACAAAAAGCATATCATAAGCTTCGTCAATATAAAATTTGTTCCTGATTACTTTTACGAAACTGTTATCGGCCTCAGTAGATGGCGCATAATTTTTAAATTTATTCCATGCCCAAATAGAAACGATAATTACCAGCAAAGCAGACACGATGATGAGTATCCATTCAGTCTGATGAGGTACTGTATGTTCGGGCAACAGTTGTTTGGAGCGCGCAAATACAGGTGATAAAAAATCACCGAATTTATTTCCATTTTTTGCAAATAATTCCGGGATACCAATAAATCCCCCGATGGCAGAAAGCACGGCAAGAATAATTAACGGTACTGTCATCGTCGCCGGGCTTTCATGAAGATGATGCTCTTGCCCAGGCGTTCCGCGAAACTTTCCTTTAAACGTCATTCCCAACAATCGGAACATATAAAAAGCGGTAAGCAACGCACCGCCCAAACCGAGAATATATAATAATGGACTTTGCGCATAAGTTGCAGAGAGAATTTCATCTTTTGAAAAGAAGCCGGAGAATGGTGGGATGCCGGAAATAGCAAGACAGGCAATAAAAAATGTAGCATAAGTTATTTTCATTTTTTTGCCGAGGCCACCCATTTTAGTAATATCCTGTTCGCCGCCCATAGCATGAATAACAGAGCCGGCAGCCAGGAACAAAAGCGCTTTAAAAAATGCGTGCGTCATCACATGGAATACAGCCGCCGAATAGGCGCCGACTCCCAATCCCAGGAACATATAGCCAAGCTGGCTTACTGTTGAATAAGCCAATACTTTTTTAATATCATTTTGTTTCAACGCAATGATTGCTGCAACAATGGCCGTAACCAAGCCAACGCTGGCTACGGCGGCTAAAGAAGCTGGTGCAAGGGAATACATTATGTTGCTTCGCGCAATCATATAAATGCCGGCAGTTACCATTGTTGCCGCATGTATCAGCGCCGAAACCGGCGTAGGGCCAGCCATGGCATCCGGAAGCCACGTGTATAAAGGAATTTGCGCACTTTTCCCGACTGCGCCTACCAGCAATAATAAAGTAATACCGATAATTTCCGGGGAATTAATATCAGTAAACGAATAAATAATGCCATTTCCTGAATTGTACAACTCATGGTAAGAAGCAGTACCGAATAATGAGATCATCCAGAACACAGCCAAAAGAAATCCAACATCGCCAATGCGGTTCATGATAAATGCTTTCTTACCCGCATCATTATTGGCATGATCCTTAAACCAAAATCCGATTAGCAAATAAGAACAAAGACCAACACCTTCCCATCCGATATACATAATTACATAATTGCCTCCAAGAACCAGGATGAGCATGGAAAAAACAAACAAATTCAGATAGGAAAAATATCTCCCAAAGCCCGATTGTGTTTCGTCCTTCATGTATGAAATAGAATAGACATGAATGAGGAAGCCCACACCTGTTATTATCAGGAGGAATAAAGAGGCTAACTGGTCTACCTCAAACTCAAATGGAATATTCATTTTATCTACATGAATAAAATCGAAATAGTGAACTACCTGTGTGGTAAAGCCTTCTTTTGAAACCTGTAAAAAAACCAGCACACTAATGCAGAAAGAAACAAAAACTACGCCGCTACCAATTATTCCTACCAACGATTTTGAAAGCGCGTTTCTTCCTAATCCGTTAATTAAACATCCGATAAGAGGAAGTAGCGGAACAAGATAAATAAGTTGAATTGCATCCATAAGCCAGATTTCGGCAGTGTTTAAATTTTAAATATTTTTAACTTAAGAAAATTAATTCTTTAGCCTGTTTAAAAAATTTATATCAATAGAACGCGTATTTCTGTATAGCATCACGATAATTGCTAACCCTACGCTCACTTCTGCGGCTGCTACTATCATAACAAAGAATACAAATATCTGGGCGCTTGTAGCCATCGAATAACTAAAGGCATTGTTACTTGCCAAATGCATTT
>JAHEZA010000063.1 GCA_023251335.1 Chitinophagaceae bacterium
GAATGTCAATGGCCAAAGGTGAATAGAAATCTTCAATAAATGTTCGTTTACTGTGTATTGGATAATAATGCACCCAACAATAAAACAACAGAACAATAAACAATTAAAACAATACAGCAATCAAACAATACAACAATTCAGCATTTCTTAATTGAAATTTCTTAATTTGTAAAAAAAATAAAAACGATGTCATACAATTTATTAAAAGGAAAGAAGGGAATCATTTTCGGAGCGCTTGATGAAAGGTCTATTGCGTGGATTACCGCATTGAAATGCCATGAAGAAGGTGCGGAAATATTATTAACCAACGCGCCAATTGCTATGCGAATGGGAGAAATAAATAAACTTGCAGAGAAAATAAGCGCACCCATTGTTCCTTGCGACGTAACCAGCAATGAAGACATGTTGAATTTAATCACCAAAGCCAAGGAGCATTTTGGCGGTAGTTTCGATTTTATTTTGCATTCTGTAGGTATGAGTTTGAATATGAGAAAAAACAAACCTTATACAGAAATTGATTATGGATTTAATCAGAAAACCATGGATATTTCTGCCACCAGTTTGCATCGTTTACTGGCAACAGCTTATAAATTAGACGCATTGAATGAATGGGGTAGTGTGATAGCGCTCACTTATATAGCTGCGCAGCGAGTGTTTCCGGATTATAGCGAGATGGCCGACGCAAAAGCGCTGTTGGAAAGTATTGCCCGTAGTTTTGGCTATCATTACGCTCTAAAAAATAAAGTCAGAATTAATACCATTTCGCAATCACCTACCAGGACAACCGCCGGGAGCGGCGTAAAAGGATTTGATGGTTTTATTAACTATGCTGAAAAAATGAGTCCGTTAGGAAATGCTTCTGGTGAAGATTGCGCCAATTATATTGTTACGCTTTTCAGCGATCTTACCAAATTTGTGACGATGCAAAATCTGTTTCATGATGGTGGATTTTCATCTACAGGCGTTACGCATGATGTGATAGAACAAATGGAAAAGTAATTATTATGTTGTTGAATTGTTTCGATGCTTTTACAACTTCTTATTATGAAAAAACCGTCCTGTTTGGGACGGTTTTTTATATTTTAAGATGAGTATTCTTTATTTAAATTCCCTCAATGATAAGTTAATATTCGTCTTCATTAAAGAAAAAATCTTCCTGGCTGGGATAATCGGGCCATATATCTTCAAGACCTTCATAGATATCACCACCTTCGTCTTCCAGTTCCTGTAAATTTTCTACCACTTCTATCGGTGCTCCGCTACGAATGGCATAGTCAATCAGTTCATCTTTTGTAGCTGGCCATGGTGCTTCTTCAAGGTGTGAGGCAAGTTCTAGAGTCCAAAACATATTATCTGCTGTTTATTTATTAGTGATAAAATTAAAAAAAAGGATTTCTAATTTTTCGCAAATGTAAAAGTTATATTTAGAAAACCAAATAATGTTTTTTTTATTGTCCCGATCAAATGAGATGACGCTTTTTTTATGTTAGCTAATGTTTTGGTGCTTTTAATTTTTTTAATTTTTCAATTTCAATTTTACCCTTACTTTTAATCATGTTAAAAGCGACAGGTATTTATAAAAATTACGGCCCGCTGCCGGTTTTGAAAGGAGTAGACATTGCTATAGCCAAAGGTGAAATTGTTTGTATTGCCGGCTCTTCCGGCGCTGGCAAAAGTACGCTCTTGCATATTCTTGGCACTTTGGATAAAGCTGATAAAGGGGAGATCACCGTTGATAATACTAATGTGGGTCAGCTAAAGGGGAAAAAGCTGGCAACGTTCAGAAATCACCATATTGGTTTTGTATTCCAGTTTCATCATCTTCTTCCTGAATTTTCGGCATTGGAAAATATTTGTATTCCTGCCTGGATTGCGGGTAAAAAAAATAAAGAGGTAGAAAAGCGTGCGAATGAATTGCTGGAGCTATTAAACCTGAAAAATCGGGGCGAACACAAACCTGGCGAACTCTCCGGAGGCGAGCAACAAAGAGTGGCCGTGGCAAGGGCATTGATTAATAATCCCTCAATCGTAATGGCTGACGAGCCAACAGGTAACCTGGATTCTACCCATGCCAAGGAATTACACAATTTATTTATTGATCTGAGAAATAAGTTTCAACAAACATTTTTGATTGTAACTCACAATGAGGAACTGGCACAAATGAGCGACCGGCTTCTCCACATGAAAGATGGAAAGATTATTGGTTAATAAGTTTATTTATTCATTAGTACAATTATCAAGATTGTTTGATTTTTGAAAAAAATAGAAATGAAAAAAGCGATTCTAACCGTTGTATTATTAATTTGTTCCAATACATTTATGACGCTTGCCTGGTATGGCCATTTGAAGCTGAAAGAAATGAATAAGCTGGTTGGCGTAAGTATATTTCTGGTGATTTTAATGAGTTGGGGAGTTGCGTTCTTTGAATACCTTTTCCAGGTTCCGGCAAACAGGATTGGCTTTGCTGAAAATGGTGGGCCATTCTCTTTATGGCAGTTAAAAATTATCCAGGAGGTAATTACGCTTTCCGTTTTCACCATTTTTATGCTGGCCTTTTTTAAAGATCAACCGCTTCGCTGGAATCATTTGGTAGGTTTTGGATTGTTGATATTAGCAGTGTTTTTCCTTTTTAAGAAATAAGAAGATTTTAGGAATTCGATGTAAGCAACTAAATAAAAATATTAGTTTTTTGTTTGTTTGCTATTTAGCATCTGCTCTTATTTTTGCCTCAATGTTTATTGAATTTTTCAAATTGATACAATCAATTATATGATCAAAGACAAAATTTTAGTAATTGGCGCTTGTGGCCAAATCGGTGTGGAACTTACACTGGAATTGCGTAGAATATATGGTGGCGCTAATGTGGTGGCTTCAGACCTGAGAGAAGAAAATCCATTGTTGAAAGGAACCGGGCCTTATGTGAGCCTGGATGTGATGAATAAAGAGATGTTGCACGTGCAGGTGATCCGTCAAAATATTACACAGATTTATTTATTGGCTGCGATCCTTTCGGCCACCGGTGAAAAAAATCCAAATCTTGCATGGCACTTAAACACGACAAGTCTTTTAAACGTGCTGGATATTGCCAAAGATGAAAATATTCGAAAAGTTTACTGGCCCAGCAGCATAGCTGTTTTTGGCCCTACTTCCCCAAAAAAAAATTGCCCTCAGCAAACTATAATAGAACCCATAACGGTTTATGGTATCAGTAAATATGCGGGGGAATTCTGGTGCAATTATTTTAATCATCGCTACAAGGTAGATGTGCGCAGTTTGCGCTACCCTGGATTAATAAGTTATAAAAGCGAGCCGGGCGGCGGCACTACGGATTACGCAGTAGAAATTTTTCATGATGCATTAGCCGAAAATCATTATACATGTTTTTTGAAGGAAGATACTTACTTGCCGATGATGTATATGCCTGATGCGATAAGGGCTACGATAGAATTAATGGAGTCTGATGAGGATAAAATTTCAATTCGCACTTCTTATAATATTTCCGGAATGAGTTTTTCGCCAAAAGAAATAGGCGAGGAAATAAAAAAACATCTTCCAGGGTTTACTATGAATTATGAACCTGATTATCGCCTTCCAATCGCACAAAGCTGGCCGCAAAGTATTGATGATTCCGTAGCGCAGAAAGATTGGGATTGGAAACCAAAGTATAACCTGGCTTCGATGACAAGCGAAATGCTTAAAAATATGAAATGAGTTTTTTTGGTTATAGTAAACAGACAAATAGATGGAATTTTAATTGTCTCCTAAACCCGTGTCTCACGGGTTTTTCTTTGGATTCTTTTAAAATATCAGTGCGTCAATTGAAAGACTGATTGATTGGAAGAGAACTTTTTGTGTTCTTGACAGCTTGGTAGAACTGGCCACAAAGCATTGATGATTCCGTGGCTCAAAAAGATCAGGATTGGAAACCAAAGTTTGATCTTGCTGACATGGCAACAGATATGATTCGAAATATCACAGCAGTATAAAATAAAATTTGCAAAAAACCGTTTTGGTGATTGAAAACTGAGATATTGGGTTTATTTATTTGTAATACACCCGATATTAATTCACTCACATTGAAAACAAATAAATTAAAATGAAAAAATTGTTTTTTGCAATCACAGCTATTGCACTTTCGGCGGTTACCGCACAAGCACAAACTACTTCTTTTGGATTAAAAGGAGGTATCACTTCAGCCAACGTCAAAGAGAAGTTTGGAGGTATGAGTTTATCCTATTCATCTAAAATCGGATTTTATGCCGGAGCATTTGCGGATATTGGCGTTTCCGAAAATTTTGGAGTTCAACCAGAATTATTTTATTCTTCCCTGGGCGCTAAACAAAAAGGCACAGATGGTGGTCCGGACGCATCCCTGGATTTTGGGTACATTAATTTACCAATACTTGCAAAGTATAACCACAGTGGATTTTCTGCATTTTTAGGTCCCCAGATTGGCTATTTAGTTTCTGCAAAATCTAAAAGTGGTGGAGAGTCTGAGGATATAAAAGATCAGATAAAAAGTACCGATTTTTCAGGTGTTATTGGTGCAGGCTATACACTGACAAATGGGTTTGGTTTTGATGCACGTTATCAGATAGGATTTTCCAATATTTCCAAAGATGACGGCGACAACAACGGTTCAGTTAAGAATAGTGCTTTTATGATTGGTATTCATTATCGGTTCAATAGTAGCAAGTAATTTAAAATAATTCAGTTAAATTGTTTCAGAAGTATGAGATCATAGTTCTGAAACAATTTTTGTATTTATAGACGTCACGGATTTCAACATGTCGCCGATTAGTGGAGATATCAACCGGGGCAGCGAAATGCTTAGAAATATGAAATGATATTTTTTGTTTTGCAGTAAGCAAACAAATACCACGAATTTTAATTTAAAAGACTATCTTTTTTAAAACCCCAGCACTTCTTTCATTGAAAAAATCCCTTTCTTACCATTGATAAATTCTGCCGCCAGTACTGCGCCTTCTGCAAAACCGTCCCGGTTGTGTGCAGTGTGGATAATTTCAATATCATCTACTGATGACGAATATTTCACTGAGTGAGTTCCCGGCACTTCATCAGTCCTTTTGCTGATGATAGATAATTGGTTTGCATCCTTAGTTTGTTCGTTCACCCATTTATTTTTTTTGTCTAACGCCTCAATAGCTTGTTCAGCAAGGGTTATGGCCGTTCCGCTGGGCGCGTCCTTTTTATGAGTATGATGAATCTCTTCCATGGTAACATTATATGCGGGGTGAGCATTCATCAATGCAGCCAGCTTTTTATTGACTTCAAAAAAAATATTTACTCCGACACTATAATTGCTTGCATATAAAAATGCGCCATTTAACTCTTTGCATTTTTCTTCTATTAAAGGCTGCTTACTAAGCCAACCCGTGGTACCACAAACTACAGGTACATTATTTTGTAAACAAAATAAAATGTTCTCTACCGCACTGTCAGGGTTTGTGAATTCTATGGCCACGTCGGCCTTACTAATATTTTCTTCTGTAAGTTCATCCAGGTTTTCATCATTAATCTTCAGGACAACTTCATGATTTCTTTCTAAAGCCATTTTTTCAATGGTATGGCCCATTTTCCCATATCCTAACAAAGCTATTTTCATAAATAGAAATAAAATTAAAATAATAATTATTAAAAATAAACGATCAAAAATAAATGAATTTAACCGGGAAAATATTTTTGGAAAATATCGTCATTCAGATTTGATTGAAGAAGAAATTAAATAGTTAGGGGACAGGCATGTGCGGGAGCTTACTTTTTTCTCTAAAAGAGAAAACAACAGAAATGCCCGGGCTGTTTAAATAATTTAAATTGGGCCGGATCTTCATACTTAAGTTTGGACTTATATCAAATGTTTTTAAATGCGCGTCCACCGTGGCATCCACTATATTCAGACCCCAAAAGAGAAAAAATACCAGTACGGAATAATCTACGTTTTGCCGGTATTCATTCCGGTAATTTTTGAGGGCTGATGTAGATAAGTTCTTCAATTCCGGGTTTATCAGCGTGTCATTCCATGGTATGGTATCTGACCGGTAAATTACTGCCTGTTTTAATTCTTTATAGGTGTTTAAATTGTAAACAAAAACGCCTGCGGTGATGCCCAATGCTCCCCAAACTATTGGGATTTTCCAGTATTTTTTATTGTAAAATTGTCCCCAACCGGGGATAATAGCAGACCGGATGGTTGCAGCTTTAGGATTGTATTTATTGATCACGCTATCGTCCTGAGCGGTTAATTCTTTTTTTGATTTTTTTGGTTTAACAATGGTATCATGTGCTGCAACAGAAGAATCAATTTTTTTTGAAATGGTGGTGTCGCTGGTAGTTTTTAGCGAAATAGCGGTATCCTTTCCCTGCTGGGCAAACGATGCGGAAGACATAATGAATAGCAAAAAAACAATAAAAAGTAATGAGCGTGTAGCCATAGCTTAATCTACCGAAACCTGCATTTTGTCTAAAAGAGAACTTAATTCTTCAATTGAAAAATAATCAAAAGTGATGCTTCCGGTTCCTTTTTTACTGTGAGTCATTTTCACTTTGGTGCTGAAATGTGATGCTAAATTATCTTCAATTTTTTTCAGAGACGGCGGTAGATTGGTTTTTACAGAATTATTAACAGCCGTTTTTGGAGCGTAAAGTTTTCTCACAAGCTCTTCTGTCTGCCTCACAGAAAGCTCTTTGCTTTTTATTTCGGTAAAAATATAAAGTTGTTTGTCAACTACATCCACATTTATAAGTGCCCTGGCATGCCCCATGCTGATGATTCCGTTTCGCACCGCTGCTTGTATATCGGGGGGCAATTTTAAAAGACGAATATAATTAGTAACAGTACTTCTTTCTTTCCCCATGCGTTCTGCAAGCTGGTCCTGGGTATAATCCAATTCGTCCATCAATTGCTTATAGCTGAGCGCAATTTCAATAGCGTTAAGGTCTTCTCTTTGTAAATTCTCCAGTAAAGCCAACTCCAGTATCTTAGAATCTTTTGTATCCCGGATATAAACCGGCACATCGGCCAGACCCGCAATTTTCGCGGCTCTGAATCTGCGTTCACCTGCAATGATACGATATTTGCTGCCTGTTTTTGTAACGGTGATTGGCTGGATAATATCATGCATTTTTACGGACGCTGCCAGTTCGCTTAAAGCAACTTCATCAAAATCGTGGCGTGGCTGATTAGGATTTGCTTCTATCAGGTTCAATGCTATCCTGGTGTTTACTGCGGTTGTTTTGTCAGAAGATTCCTTCATCCAGCTCTTTTCTGTAGCCGATAGGTCCGTGTCTATATTTTGCAAAAGCGAACGGATACCCTTTCCTAACGCGTCTTTTCTTTTAGCAGGTGTACTCATTTTTTATTTCTTCGGATAATTAATATAGAATTTATTTACGGATGCTCCATTACTTTCTCTTTTTGGGTCATCTTCGTCATGTTATTTTTTTGAAGCACCTCTTTTGCGAGGTTCAAATAATTAATAGCGCCTTTGCTATCGGCATCGTATAAAATTGCGGGTTTCCCAAAGCTGGGCGCCTCGCTAAGTTTTGTGTTACGATGAATGACACTGTTAAAAACAATATCTTCAAAATGGAGTCTTACTTCATTTACTACCTGGTTGCAAAGGCGCAACCTGCCATCGTACATCGTCATTAAAAGCCCTTCGATCTGAAGATCTGTATTGAGACGGCTTTGTACAATTTTAATTGTATTCAATAATTTTCCTAATCCTTCCAATGCAAAAAATTCTGCCTGAACAGGAACAATCACACTATCCGAAGCAACAAGTGCATTCACAGTTATTAAACCTAAAGATGGTGAACAGTCAATGATGATAAAGTCATATTCATCCTTCACGTCTTTCAAAATTCTTTTCAAAACAGTTTCACGATCGGGGTAATTGATCATTTCGATTTCAGCACCCACCAGGTCTATATGTGATGGCATGAGGTCAAGATAGGGGATCTCTGTTTTTAAGATCACTTCTTTTGCAGAAACATCATTTACCAGGCAATCATATACACCTTTAGACACCTGGTGAAGATCGAATCCAACCCCGGTAGTGCTATTCGCCTGCGGGTCAGCATCCAGCAGTAATGTTTTAAACTCAAGCACAGCAAGGCTCGCGGCAAGATTAATTGCAGTAGTGGTTTTTCCTACACCTCCTTTTTGATTGGCAATTCCAATTACTTTGGCCATAATTTTTATCTGTTGTTCTTAATTCTAAATCCTGGTTATTAGTTGGTTTACTGTTAAGGTGCGCAGCTAACTTTACCGTTTTAAGATTTATTTCCTCTTTTTTGGCAAAGAACTATTATTTAATTCATAATAAACCAGCCATAATGGCAAATTTAATTATTAGGCATAATATTAAGGCATAAAGTCTTTGTAAAAGCAATTTATTATGTCCCAACTTTGAACGAAATATGCCGATAAACAAATGAATAAGGGAAAACAGTTTAATTTTATACAATGTACACGATCGTAAGCGGTACCAACCGGATAGGGAGCCATACACAAAAAGTCGCATTGCAATATCAGAAATTATTAAAAGATAAAAATATAGATGCAAAGCTTTTTACATTGGTCAATTTTAATACACTGAACCGGTCGCCTGAATTTTTGAAGTACGAGGAGGAATATTTAATTCCGGCCGACAAATTTATTTTTATCATCCCTGAATATAACGGTTCGTATCCTGGTGTATTAAAAGCTATGATTGATAATAGCGATATCTATAAAGACTGGAATTATAAAAAGGCCTTGTTGACTGGTGTGGCTACCGGCCGGGCTGGAAATTTGCGTGGAATGGATCATCTTTCGGATACCTTACATTATTTAAAAATGAGTGTATTTTATAATAAGCTTCCGATTTCAGTGATTAATAAGGTGATGGATGAAAATGGAATCCTGAATGCAGAAACTTTAAAGGCCATCCATCAACAATTAGACGAGTTTATTAAATTTTAAAAAATTATTTATCGTATATGAGAACACCTGTTGGATCCTTTATAGTGCTATTGGTCATGATAGCGCTGGACATTTATGTTTTTATGGCCGTCAAATCTCTAAGTCACTCCGCCGGTTCAAGAACGAGAGGTTTAATCTATGGGTTTTATTGGTTAGTTT